>JBPCIO010000168.1:0-14627 GCA_051006215.1 Chloroflexota bacterium | reverse complement strand
CGTGGCAGGCGGGTTGAAGAGCGGTGCCATGTTGCTGCGGGCGGCGGGAAAGCGGTCCTCCGCACCGAACCCATTGGCCCGCAGCAGGTCGATGTACAGCGAGTTGAAGGCGGTGAACCCGGCCATCGACACTGCGGCGGGTGATCGAAGCTCGCATGCAGCCAACGACGCACGCGGCCGGCCCGCGTCGGATAAGAAGGAAGCTGCAAAGGCCAAGCCCTCGGCGAGTGGGAGCGTGCTGCGCGGGCGAACGCGCACCAACACATAGTCATCGAGCGCCGCCACGCCCTTCGAGAACGGAGTGGTATCTCCCGACAGGTAGGCAAACCCCCCGTCCGGTACCGCAATAACCTCACCCATCCCGCCTCCTGAGATATTTGCACGAGTTCTGAAGGGCACGCGTGTGACGGCGCACAGCTGGTTCTCGCGCTCGTCGAGCGCGAACGGCAGGGGTGCGTTGGTCCACTCCCCCCGAAACGACGCTTCTCGGCATGCGGCGTACCTCCCTCTGGGCGCCTCGCAGCCGCCCCGTTCCAACACCCAGGAGGGTACGCCGCGCTTCTCGCCCCCGTCGCGATTCGCACTTCCGCCTGTATCTCCGCTTGCGGTCGGTACGGGATGCGGCGCGGGCGCAGCAGAGCTGGCCCAACCGTCGGCACCCTGTTTGGCCTCGGCATGGGCCTCAAAGGCCTGGCAGTAGCCGCGGCGTGCGGCCACACCGGCGCCCTCGCTCCCGCGAGCCACGACCTGCGGCCGAGCACGCGATGATCGCCCGACCTCGCGCTCGCCGCGCCGGCGAGGCTTACCACGTCCAGCCGCCGCCCGCCACCTGTCGTCGCCGGGCCGGCACACCTCGGACACTCGGCGGGCGGTCGGCCCGGCTCCCCCTGTTGGACATCCACTCGCGGCGGTGATCCCCGTCGCACGGCGGACGCTATGGCCAATTCTTACAGTACCTCGGGCGCACCCGGAGTTCGGCCGACACCTAAACGTAGGCGTGAAGGCACGGTTTGTGGGCGGCCTGAGCGCCGACCTGCGCCTGTTCTTGCTCGACCCGCTGCTGGCCTTGGCCCGCGCGGGTGGTCGCCACCGCGGCGGCGCTGGTGGTGCTCCTGGGTGGCAGCGTGATTGCTGATGCGGCGCGACACGTTCACCATCCATCCCTTGCGCAGCGTGCCAGTCGGACGGCTTACGCTGGACCAGGCGCTGGCATCACCTGTTTCAGACGGGAGGACTGACATGGCCATGACAACCAGGTCGCGCACGAAGCCCAGCGGGCGTCCGGACGGCGCTGGATGGTCTGGCAAAACCAGGTGGACAGCAACGTTGAGCTGCCGGCCGAGGAATCAGCCGAGGTCGAGCGCCAGGTCGCTCAGGCTGACAGTGAACGGACCGACGCCAGCACGACCCTGCGCTGGGCCGCGCGCAAATGGATATCGTCCGACGAGCGGCGCGCCTCGCTGAGATCCCGTACCAGACGTACCTCAAAGAAGTCGTCATCCGCGGCGCACTGATGGACCTGCGAATCGCACATGAGGCGGGCGTCGACGTGCCGCCCGAAACCAGCCGATGACCATCGCCGACGACGGCCTCGAGCTCGTCGAGAGCACATATGACATCCCTACATTCCAGAACCAAGCCGAAGAACGCGCGTACTGGGAGACGCACACGTTCGGCGATGGCCTGATCAAGCAGATGCGGCCCGCCCGCGAAGTCGACCCACGCCTACCGCCGCCACGCGCCGCGAGCAGCCCGATCACGTTTCGATTCGAAGCAGACGTGCTGCACCGCCTGCGCAAACTCGCCGCAGCCAAAGGCCTTGGCTACCAGACCCTGCTCAAACGATTCGTCATAGAGCGCCTGTATGACGAGGAACGCAGCCGATGAGTACCCCTCTCAATTCCGGCCGGGAACACGTCCACAGTGCAAGTGTCCAAATCCATGACTTTGAGAGGAACTCAACTTCGGCGCGGGCGGAGTCTAGGTGGGTGTCATCGGAGTGCTTTCGTAGCGGGCTCGAGTGAGCGGGCGCGCTGGGGTTGGCGGGCATGCACGAGCTCGTCGGTGGTCATCGGGGGTTCTCGAGCCAAGCTGGAGAGACCGTGAGATTGCTGACCTGTGGGAGGACAATGCCACTTTGACTACCAGGGCTGGCAGCTCGAGCAGTACTGGGTCCAGTGGGACCCGCAGTGTATCAACAGGGCTCGCTCGGTCCGCACCAAGCGTTTCCTCGAGGTGAAGGGGAGCACTGGCGTAAAACTCAGCGCGTGAATGTCGAGTTAGTTGCCTCGCAGCTCCGCTGAATGTGACGTCGTGTTCCACCTCATGCGACATGCGGATACAGATTGGACGCTCGTCAACGAACGACGCCTGGTCGGTGCTGCCAACGACCTCGCGCCACTCACGGACCTGGGAATCAGGCAGGTGGAGGCTGCGGTCGCGCAGGTTCGTCCGCTGGGCATCGGCCTGATTCTGACCTCGCCGATGACCAGGGCGTTGCAGACAGCCGCGCTTCTGAGCCGTGCGCTCGATGTCGAGTTCGATCTACACGAGTGGGTCCCGGACCTCACTTTCAGCTGGACCACTCCGGAGGAAGTCCTGGCGTTGATCGAGCACATGCGCCGGCACGGTGGCGAGTGGCCTTGCGGAGAATCACGGCCGGCATGGGAGCCGATGTCGGCAGTCCGCCAGCGTGGCCTGGGCGTCCTGAGCCGACACGCGACCGCCACCTACCCGATCGGCGTCGTGACCCACGGGGGGGTGATCGAGAGCCTCACCGGCCGGACTGTCGGCCTTACCGACATCCTCTCGTACGATCTGCCATCGCCGCCTCTGTAGCCTTCAACTTGCGCGAACTCGGTTACCTGACGCGGAAGGATGTTGGCAGGTGCAAGCCGGCAGGTACGCGCCGTCGCACCTCGAGGATCTCGTTGAGGGATGTGCAGCTCGCGAACGCCGAGCGTGAGGTCAACGCACCCCTGCGCCGCCGGTGCGCGTGGACGCGGCGGAAGCCGAATCGGTCCTGCTTCGCTTCACCGGTACTTCCTCGCTTGCGGCCCTCGATGTAAGGAGTGACTCCCTGACGGCCTTCGAGCGGAGTGGTGTACGCTCAACTTCTCGATTCCGTAACGATGTGATCCGAGATCAACAGGGGGACCCTCATGGCAACCAAGCGCGTGACCCGGCGCACTGTTCTTGGTCAGACGCTCGGGGCGGCTGCCGCGGTGTTCGCTGCCGCATGCTCGGCTCCGGCAGCCAGCCCGGCAAGCCCAACTAGCCCGGCCAAACCGGCCGCGGCCACGCAGCCACAGCCCGCCTCGGCAACCACAGCGGCAGCTCCGGCCGCGAGTGGCGGCAGCCCGGTCACCATTCGAGCTCACATGGTCCAGAAGCAGGATGTCTCGGACTGGATCAAGACTGCGATGGACCAGGACATCGACGGCTTCAAGGCCAAGAATCCGAACATCAACTTGCAGCTGGAGCTTGTGCCGGGCTTCACAACCGAGTTCAACCCGAAGATCCTGTCGCTTGCGGCGGGCGGACAGCTCGGCGACGTGACGTGGTACGCGCCCCGTCACCATTCTCAGATCGGCCTGGGCGAGCGGTACAACGTTGTCCGCGACCTGATCCCGCTCGCGCAAGCGGCCAACTATGACCTGAAGCAGCAGTTCTACCAGGGCGCGCTCGACAACAACTCGTTCAACGGAAAACAGTACTTCCTGTCGTACATCTCGGAGCCGATCGTTCCGGTTATCGCGTACAACAAGACCAAGGTCCAGCAGATGGGGTTGGCCGCGCCAACAGACGACATGACCTTCGACGAGCTGGTCGCATGGGCGAAAAAAGGTACCACTGCTGAGGTTTTCGGCTACTTCCGGGGAAACAGCGGCAACACTCCGTTTTCAGGCTTGAGCTACTTGCGTGCCTGGGGCGTCGAGCCAGTCGACAAGGCGGGCAAGAAGGCGACGTTCCTGGATGCCAAAGACCAGTTCATTGCCGCCTTGAAGTATCGCCAGGACCTGATCAAAGGAGTCAAGGTCTCGCCTCAGCCGGTCACCCCGGACAACACCAACGAGGTGTTCGGCGGCCAGAAGCTGTTGGCATATGACGTCTGGCCCTTTTTCATTCAGATCCTGCCTGAGACGTACAAGGACAAGTTCGAGGTCGATTTTGTGCTCGCGCCGACGGTCAAGAAAGGCGACAAGCGCCGCTCGGGCCTGAACGAGCACGTCTTTGGCGTCACAACGGCGAGCAAGAATCCGAACGAGGCATTCAAGGTTATCTCCTGGTTCGGCAGCAAGGAGCTGAACGTCCAGGGCGTGATTCAGGGCCAGAAGGGCCCCATCGCTCGCCAGGACTTCTGGGCAGATAAGCGAGTCACGGACAAGTTCCCGGTCTACAAGAAGCTGCAGCCGATCATGGACTCGATCGAGCCAGACTTCACCGTGGCGAACTTCCGCGGTGAGGAAGTTGACAATGCCTACGCCGAGGTATTTGACGCGCTCGAGCTGGGCAATACGACGCCTGAAGACGCGGCGACCCAGATTCAGCAGCTCGTGCAGGCCGTTCTGGACAAAGATCCGGCGTAGCGGATGGGCCCCCGAAAGCGTGAGGCCCTCGAGGGTTATCTCTATCTAACCCCCTGGGCGCTTGGGTTTCTGATTTTCGTCGCGGGCCCGATGCTGGCCTCGCTGTACCTGTCGTTCACCAAGTACAACGTCATGCTGGCGCCCGAGTGGGTAGGCTTAGGCAACTACATCACCGCGCTGACCAAGGACGCCCTCTTCATCCCCTCGATATTGCGGACGTTCTACTACACCGCACTGGTGGTGCCGCTTGGCCTGGCGCTCTCCCTCGGCGTAGCGGTGCTGCTCAATCGCCCGTTGAGGCTTACGGCGCTGTGGAGAACATTCTTCTTCCTGCCAACGCTGACACCAGTCGTCGCAGCCGCGTTGCTCTGGCGCTGGATGCTCAATCCGGATGCCGGAATTGTGAATTACCTGCTTGCCCAGATTGGCATAAAGGGCCCAGGTTGGCTCGCCTCCACGGAATGGGCGATTCCCTCGCTGGCACTGATCGGGCTATGGGGCAGCGTCGGCGGCAGCCGCATGATTATCTTTCTGGCCGGGTTGCAGTCCGTTCCGGGTGAGCTACTGGAGGCGGCGGAGATCGACGGCGCCGGCCGGTGGGCGAAGTTCGTCAGCGTTACGTTGCCGATGATTACTCCAACCATTCTCTTCAACCTGGTGCTAGGAATCATCTTCGCGTTGAGGACGTTCGAGTCGGCGTTCGTCGCGACGAACGGCGGGCCAGCCCGAGCGACCTGGTTCATCTCCTTGCACATTTACCAAAACGCCTTTGTCAGCTTCGATATGGGCTATGCCTCAGCGCTCGCGTGGCTGTTCGTCATCGTTATCCTGGTATTCACCTTGATTCAGTTTCGAACGGCCAACCGGTGGGTGTACTACGCCGGTGAGCGGGGCCGCTGATGGCGACGGTTGCTCAGCCCGTCCAGGTCACTACGTTCCAGGGCACGCGCGCTCGTCGGGGGGCGGTCAGCACCGCCGGGTACTACGTTCTTCTCGCCGTGCTAAGCCTCGTCTCGATGTTTCCCTTTGTCTGGACGTTTCTCAGCTCCGGCAAGACGGTGTCCGAGCTGTACCAGATCCCCCCATCACTCTGGCCGACCAACCCGCAGTTCATACCCAATTACATCCAGATCTGGACGCAGGTGCCGTTCGGCCGCTGGCTGTTGAACACCTTCTTTGTGACCGTTGTTTCATTGATCGGCACAGTGATTTCGGCATCGCTGGTCGGGTACTCGTTCGCACGATTTCGTTATCCGGGCCGCGACCTGTTGTTCCTCATCACGCTCGCGACGTTGATGCTGCCGATCGAGGTGCAACTGATTCCGCAGTACCTGCTGTTCAAAGATCTTGGCTGGCTGGATACATTCCTGCCGCTCATCGTGCCCTCCTGGCTCGGAGGCGGTGCGTTCAACATCTTTCTGATGCGTCAGTTCTTGATGACCGTCCCGTACGATCTGGACGAGGCAGCCCGGATCGACGGCGCCTCCAGCTGGCGCATCTTCTGGCAGATCCTGATGCCGCTCTGCAAGCCAGCACTGGCCACCATGGCCACGCTGGGCTTCATCACGCACTGGAACAATTTTCTGGCGCCGTTGATCTTTATTTCGAGCGAGTCGAACTACATGGTTGCGGTAGGACTGCGGTACTTTGCGAGCGGCGTGCAGGGGGGGCAGGCGGCGGCGCGGCCGCAGGACCATTTGCTAATGGGTGCTGCGCTCATGGTGGCTCTGCCATGCCTGATTCTGTTCTTCCTCGCCCAGAAGTACTTTGTGCAGGGAATCGTGATGTCGGGGATCAAGGGTTAGTTCTGACGTCTAGCGCGGGGAAAGCCTGATCATGCAACGTGAAGACTGTTATGGACGCTACGCTCACAAATAAGGTAGCTCTTGTTACCGGGGGTGGGTCTGGCATTGGCGAGCGCGCCTGCTACGCGTTGGCCAGGGCCGGGGCAGCGGTTGCTGTCGTCGACGTGGGTGAAGAGCGAGCAACGGCGGTAGCCGAGCATATTCAAGTCGAAGGCGGCCGGGCGGTGGCGGCGGTTGCCGACGTTGGCGACGAGCGGCAGATCAGCGATGTGATCGCGCACACAGTCGATGCGTTGGGTGGGCTCCACGTGGTGTTCGCCAATGCAGGCATCAATGGAATGCAGTGTCCGATCGAGGAGATGACGCTCGAGGAGTGGTACGCGACGATCAACACGAACCTGACTGGCACCTTCTTGACGGTAAAGCACAGCATTCCCCACCTTCGAGCTGGCGGCGGGGGGTCGATCATCATCACGTCGTCCGTCAACGGCTCGCGCCTGTTTGGGCTTCCAGGCTACGCCTGCTACTCCACTTCCAAGGCCGGTCAGGTGGCCTTCACAAAGATGGCCGCCGTTGAGCTGGCGCGCTGGGGCATTCGGGTCAATGCGATCCTGCCTGGCGGCGTGCGCACCAATATCGGTGAGCGCACGTATCGCCGCAATCTGGAGCCGATCACCTACGGGATCAGCATGCCCGCATCGTTTCCCCCGCTCTACGGGCGCCCAGCCTCGGCTGACGAGGTTGCCAAGTTGATCCTCTTTCTCGCGTCGGACGACAGTTCCTACGTCACCGGTGCCGAAATCGTCATCGACGCTGCAGCGTCTCTGCTACGCGGATAGCCAGGATGGGGCGCTACCCCTTCACGCCGGTCATCGCAACGCCCTCGACGAAGAAGCGTTGGCCAACCACGTACAGCACCAGGATCGGCACCAGGCTCAGCGTGACGCAGGCCATCAGAATGTGCAGCTCGGAGTTCATCGCGCCGGAGAACTGAGCGATCACGAGCGTCAGCGGTCGCAGCGCCGGCGACTGGACGACAATCAGCGGCCAGAGGTACATGTTCCAGGCCGAGAGCGCCGTAATCACACCGTACGCCGTAAGCGCCGGCCCGGACAGCGGCAGGTAAATGCGCCAGTAGATATCGAACGGGTTGGCGCCATCGACTGTTGCGGCGTCGCCGAGCTCCTCCGGAATGCCTAAGAAGAATTGACGAAACAAGAACGTGCCGAACGCGCCCTGGGCCAGAATCGGCACGACGAGCCCCTGGTACGTGTCCTGCCAGCCCAGGCGGGCGACGATCACAAAGGTTGGGATCATCGTGACGACGAACGGGATCATCATCGTGCTGAGGTAGGCGACAAACAGTGCGTTCTTGGCGGGAAACTTCAGGCGCGCGAACGCGAACCCGCCCATTGTGGTGACCAGTCCCTGGCCCAGCACGATGGCCGCCGTGAAGGCGACCGAGTTCAGCAACGGGCCGATGCCCAGCCGCCCAGCCGCGACGACGTAGTTGGTCCACACGATCGGGTCGGGAATCCAGCGCGGCGGGAAGGCGAACACCTGGTTCGCCGGCTTGAGTGAGGTCGAGAGCATGTACAGGAAGGGCATGACCATCAAGAAGCCGCCCACAATCAGCGCGCTGTAGACGAACAGCGCCCAGTGACCCGGGCCGCGGACCCGGCGGTCTGGCGATGATTCGGCCTGTGCAGATGCCATCAGTAATGCACCCAGCGCTTCTGGAGCCACCACTGGAGCGCGGTAAACGCGAGGACCACCAGAAACAAAATGTAGGCCATCGCCGAGGCGTAGCCCATCTGGAAGTAGGTGAAGGCCGTGCGGTAAATGTTGAATACGAACACGTTGGAGGCGTCGAGCGGACCGCCCTGACCGCTGGTCATCACGTTGACCATGTCGAAGGCCCCGATGAGCAGGCTGATGGTCGTGATGATCAGAACGAAGAAGGTGGTCGGGGTCACCAGCGGCCACGTGATGTGGCGGAACTGCTGCCAGCGGTTGGCGCCGTCGATCTCGGCCGCCTCGTACAGGCTCCGCGGGACGGTCTGGAGCGCCGCCAGATAGAAGATGATGTTGAGCGGAACGCGGTGCCAGATCGTGGCGATGATCAGGGCCGGCAGCACCAGCCGCTCGTCGAATAGCCAGTCCTGGCGCGGCAGCCCGAGGAGGCTGGTGAACTGATTGATGGGGCCGGCCTGGCGACCGTAGATCCATTTGAAGATGGTGGCTGTGGCGACGGCCGACGTGACCAGCGGCAGGAAGTAGATGCTGCGGAAAAAGCCGGTGCCGCGCAGTCCCGTGTTGAGCAGAAACGCCAGGCCGAGCGGCAGCAGGACCGATACCGGCAGCGCGCCCAGGGTGTAGACCAGCGAGTTGCGCACCACCTTCGCCGCGAGCGGATCGCCGTACAAGAAGTAGGTGTAGTTGTCGAGACCGACGAACACAGGTGGCTCGATGATGGTCCAGCGGAAGAAGCTGATGCCGAACCCGAACAGGATCGGGACGAAGGTAAAGGCCAGGAATAGCACCACATTCGGCCCCAGGAAGAGCAGGGCCCACGCCCAATCGCGCGGGACTCGCCGCCGCCTTGCCGATCGCGCGGCACGCGCTGGCGTTGCCTGAGTAACGCCGACGCGCATGGGCTACTGGCGCGCTTGAAGGATGGTGTTCAGTTCCTTGTCAACGTTCGAAACGACCTCCTCGACGCTCGCTTTGCCCAGCACGATCGCGACGATGCCGTCGGTCACCGCCTGGCGGAACGGCCCAGTTGAGTAAAAGGGGACCCGCGGTGGCGTGGTGCCGTACTGAAAGGCGTCGACGAAGACGTTGTTGTGGTGAGGCGGCGGGGGCAGGTCGCGCCAGAACGGGCTGTTGTAGAAGCGCTGCATGGCCGGCACTGAGCTGTAGGACGAGGTGATGATGCGCATCCCCTCCTCGCCGTACATGAACTGGAGGAACGCCCAGGCCGCATCGGGGTTCTTCGCCTTCGCCGAGAGGGCGAAGCCGAACGTGCCCATGCCGGCCACCCGCTTGGCCGGTCCCTTCGGAAAATGCATCACGTCGAAATCGTCGGTCAGGTTCGCGCGCAGCGTCGTGCACCAGAGCCGCTGCATCAACGCCATGGCTGCCTGGCCGGAGGCGAACACGTTGCCGGCCTGGTTGTTCATGGTCTGGATCAGCGTCAGCGGCGCCCAGTAGCCGTCGACCATTGGCTGGGTGATCTTGCGGAAAGCCGAGATGCCGGCTGCTGAGTTCAGCAGCGACTTGGAATTATCTTCTGTGACGAACTGTCCGCCTTCGGCTAGCACCATCGGCACGTAGATGTACCACTGGTCGACATTCATTGCCGCGCCGTAGATGGCGACGTTGTCCTTGTCGAACCCGGGCTCGTCACCCCGTTTGCCGTTCTGGTCGACCGTCAGGCGCTTGTACATCGTCTCGAACTCGGCCCAGGTCCACCCATTGGGATCCTTCGCCGGGTCGAAGTCAAGCGGCGGCGTCACGCCGGCTTCGTTGGCCATTCTCAAGTTGATGTACGGGATGATGATGTCGCCCTGCTTCGGAAGCATGTGCAGCTCACCGTCGACGATCCCCAGGTTGAGGAACGTCGGATCGAAGTCCCGCCACGGGAACCCATATTTCTCGGCGAGCGGGATCATGTTCAGGGTGACCCCGTTGTCTTTGTACGGCTTGGCGAAATTGTCGCTCGTCTGAACGATGTCCGGCAGGGTGCCGGCGGTGATGTACGTCAGCAGCTTCTGGTCGATGTTCGTGCCCGACTCGGCGGTGACCTTGACCGACAGGTTCGGATTCAGCTCCTTGAACCGCCTGGCCAGCTGCTCGTAGATGGCCACGTCCGCCGCGTTTGTCTGGGTGGTGAGGAAGGTGACCTCGTAATTGCCCGTGATGACGGGGGCGGTGGCCGGTTTAGCGGCAGCGGCCGCGGACGGCGAGGCGGCGGCGGCCGGGCCTGCCGCCGTGGCCGGGCTAGCTGCCGGGGCGGGTTGGGGCGCGTTGGTTGGCTTGGCAGCACCAGCGGCGGCCGGGGTCGCTGGGGTCGCCGGGGTCGCTGGCACCGGCGGAGTCGACGGCGCTGCGCAGGCCGCGGCCAGCAGGGCACCGCTCGTACCTAGGACGGTCGTCAGCATCGACCTTCGCGTCAGCATTGCAGATCGCGCACGCATGATTCTCCATCCCTAATCGCCGGTCGCCATTGACCGGGGGACCACGACCAAGCGGCCGTACGCTCTGGCGTGCCGCGCTCTGTTGACATCGCGGACGAACCGCGGCACTTGATGGCTGCCCGTTCGGTGCGGACGCGGCATTACGGCTGCGTGACAGGGCACATGCACCGGGTACACAGACACTGCCCAGCATAGCAGTGGGACGGAATGCATGGCGATGGTCGGTGTCCAGATGGGACCTGTTGGTTCAGCCGAAGCGGGCCACATCGCTGGCGCTCACAACGCGGAGCGCCGTGTTGACCACCAGGGCCAGCAGCAGGAGCAGCAGTCCCAGCGCGATGGCAAGCGCAAACTCGCCGCGGCCGGTCTCCAGCGCAATCGCCGTCGTCAAGACGCGCGTCTGGCCGACGATGTTGCCGCCGACCATCAGACTTGCGCCCACTTCGCTGATCGCGCGGCCGAAGCCGGCGGCCACCGCCAGGAGCACGGAGGCGCCAGCGGCGCGGACCAGCTCGAACCCCACGCGACTGTCGCTCGCGCCATCCGCGCGCATGGCGAGCGCCAGATCGGCATCCAGCAAACTCAGTGCAGCCCCGGAAAAGCCCGCCACCAGCGGCAATGCGACCACGAGTTGCGCCAGCACCATGGCCGACGGCGTGTATAGCAGCTGCAGAGCGCCAAATGGTCCCGTGCGCCACAGCAGCAGCGTTACCACCAACCCGACCAGGACGGGCGGCAGCGACATGCCGGTGTTGACGAGAAGCCCCAACGCGCGCCATCCGAGGACGCGTGACTTCAAGTGGAGCAGCACGCCCAGTGGCACCCCGAGGAGCGAGGCGAGTACCGTCGCGGTGCCTGAAACAGCCACGGACAAGGCGGCAATCGACCGCAACTCGGGATCGGCACGCCGGATCAGGTCGAGTGCAGCTACCAGCCCATTCCAGAGCAGTTCCACGACCGGCCTCGCTCAGCCGCCGACATCCGCGTCCTGCTTACCTGCATCCGGGACAAAGAGTTGTTGTCCATACCGCTCTCGACCGAAATTGCCGATCAGCTCCTGAGTGGCCGGTGCCACGAGGAAGTCGGCAAAAGAGGTGGCTCCGGCTGCGTTGATCCGGATGTCCGGGAAGTGGGCCGGGTTCACGGGCATCACATGATATGTGTTGAAAAGTGCCCGATCGCCCTCAACGACGATGGGCAGGTCGATCTTGCCCGACCATGCTAGCCAGGTAGCCCGGTCGCTCAGCGTGTAGGCGTGCTTCTGGTCAGCGATGGTCAGGGTTTGGCCCATGCCTGACCCGCTCTGGACATACCAGGGTTGGCCCGTTGGGTCGATCTGAGCCTGCTTCCAGAGCGCCACCTCAGCCTGCTGCGTGCCGGAGTTGTCGCCGCGCGAAACGAATGCCGCCTGCGCCGCCGCCACCTTCGCAAGGGCCTCGGCGGCGGAGTTCGACGCTTTCAGATGCGCTGGATCGTCGGGCGGCCCGACCATGACGAAATCGTTGTGCATCACCAGCTGGCGCCGGGTGCCATTGCCCTGGGCCATCCACTGTCTTTCGCTCTCCGGCGCGTGCACGAGGACTACGTCAGCCTCGCCATGACTGCCGAGCGCCAGCGCGGCTCCGGTCCCGACACTGATCGTCTTTACCTGATACCCGGTTTGCTGCTGGAAGAGCGGCACGAGCACATCCAGAAGCCCGCTGTCCTGCGTGCTGGTCGTCGTCGCCAGTATGAGATCACGGTCGCTACCGGAGCGCGGAGCGGTGGTGGGGCCGGGGGCGGGAGAACCGGCTGCCGATTCAATGCCGGAACTGGGCCGATTTTGCGTGGCGGTGGGCGCGCAGGCTGCCAGTAGCAGCACTAGCAGCGCCAGGCGCAGCGCCCGTAGACCTCCGTATAGCACGACCGTGCATAACGTAATTGGCTGCCGTGTGGATCGTCAAATGCGGTCCGAGTCGCTGCCAAAGTATTGCCGAAAGCGGTGTGCCACCTGTTCGTCGAACCCCGCTCGCATCGTCGCGAAGCGCTGTACGAGATCGCGCGCATCCGGAGTGAGACGGCTGGTGCCGCCACTGGCTCCGCCACTCGATGTCTCTACCAACGTGGCGCCAAGCCGCTCTTCCATCTCGTGTAGCCGCTGCCATGCCGTGCGGTGGGGCACGTGGAGCTCGCGGGCCGCGCCGACGAGTGAGCCATGTCGCTCGATGGCTTCCAGCAGGGCCACCCGCCAGTCAGACAGAGCGACGCGTCCATCCGCGACTTCCAGCCAGATCTTCAGCCGGGGTTGCACTCGACTCTAGTGTAGGTCGCGCGCCGAGGCCCGTCGGTTTCGCGCGTGCTCAGTCGTTGGGGATCGTGAGCCCGATCCAGCCCAACATACGCATCCCAGTCCGGCTCACGGCTCGGCATGCTCACCGATAGAAGGTGCTGGGACGGGTAACTGCCGCGCTGCGCGTATGTATAGCCCGAGCGCCGGGGCCAGTGTGACGCCAGTCACGACCAGAGCCGCCCGCAACAACGTCGTTGCAAGCGCTCCCACAACCGGGCCACCAACCACCTGGCCGAGCGAGTCCAATTGACCGCTCATATAGACATCACCGTGGCTCGAGAGGTGGACTCGAGTTGCGTATTCAGCCAGGCCGTGTAGATCGGTCGGCTGACACGACGCAGGACCGTGGCTACCCAGAAGGCGCCGACGGCGACAGCAAAGTCGGTCGTGAGAGCAAATAGAAGCGTACTGGCAATGCGCACCACATCGGCCGCGAACAGCGAGCGGGCGAGAATTGCGCCTGCCGGGTTGTCCACCCGACGTCGCACCAGCTCGGTTGTGCCGATGGCAAGTACAAGGCCGCCGGCGCGCATGACGCCGAACCAGCCGATCGAGCTCAAGCCAGCCACTTGAGGAAAACTGAAGTCATCCAGAAAATGGGGGGTCCAAAGCCGATCGAATCCCTCGCTCGCCATGCCGAAAAACGCACCCATCGACAACAGTGTGATCAGCAGCGGCGAGCCGCGCACAACGTGCACGCCGGCGATTAACGGTCGCAGCATCGAGGCACGCTGAGATCTCCGCATCGGCGTGAAGTGCTGCTCCGGCATGCACACTGCGAGTCCGGCGCCGAGTGCGAGCATGAGCGTCGCGCCGATCAGGATGGGTGCGTTCAGGCGCACTGCGGCCAGAGCGACGCTGATCGGGACGGCGACGAGCGTGCACAACTGGTTGACTTGCGTGCCGCGCATAAACGCGCTGCCGGCGTGCTCCTGGCCAACTTCGTCGGAAATCCAGGCCTGGGTTGCACCGCTGAGGAACGTTGCGCCCAGGCCCCAGATGACCTGCGCCAGCAGGATTGCATCGAAGCGAGGAAAGAGTCCTTCGACGAGAAACCCTGCGCCCATCATCAGCACGCCGATGACAATCGACAGTTTCCGGCTGTACACGTCGGCCACGACTCCGGTTGGGACCTCGCCGACGAGAGCGGTGGCCTCGAGCACGGTCCCAACCAGGACGAGTTGCAATGCATTGAGAGTGGCAGCCTGGGCTTGCCACACCAGGTTGACGGTGGTGATCAGGCTGAACGTGAGGGCGGTGCCGCCCTCGAGGATCAGGTAGGCACGGAATGCAGACAAACGGATTCATCCCCTGACGAATAGCGACGGAGGTCGAGGTCAGCATGCGCTGGTGCGATTGCGGCGCAAAACGCCGAAGCTGTGAGCAGCATGCCTGTCCCTCCGTTTTCATCATCAGGAGCAACCCGCTGTGGGCGAGTCGGCACTTACGAACGTAACAACCCAGCACCCCTAGTGTAAGTCGGAGGGTCGGCGAGCGAGTCCGGTCAGGGACAAACCGTGTGGCCTTACGTTATCCAGCCAGCCATCGGTACTCGCCTGGCTTAGCTCCGACTGCGTAGCATGGCCAAACGTGGGCTCCAGCCAGGTGATTACTCCTACTCAGCGCTGGACGCTGGGGGCATCCGTGCTCGGATCGAGCACGGCGGTCCTCGACGCGACCGTGGTCAACGTCGCACTGCCTCGCA
>JBPCIO010000167.1:0-14938 GCA_051006215.1 Chloroflexota bacterium | reverse complement strand
CCAACGGTTCACGATGCGGTTCAAGCATCAGGAACGGTACGTACCGATACGCCGCCGATGGCCGCTGGCCGAACAGTTGCACGTGCTCGAACGACGCGCGGAGCAACTCGCGCAGCTCTTCGGCGGTGAACTCGCGGATGTGAAACGGGTTCCCGATGTGCCGCTCGGGCGGTCCAAAGGCGCGATTCGGCGTTGACAGCACCAGGCGACCGCACGGTTTGAGCACACGCCGAATCTCACCTACCAGGCCCTCCGCGTCGGCTACGTGCTCGATTGTCTCGAACGACACGACCAGGTCGATGGATGCGTCTACCAGAGGCAGGTGCATCGCATCGCCGCGCAACAAACGCGATTCAGGCTGGGCATGCCGAACCTCCGACAGTGCGCCAGCGTCGTAGTCAACCCCGATTGCCCTCGCGCCGGCCCGGCCCAGCATTTGGAGCCCGAAACCAGCCCCGCAAGCCACATCCAGCACAATCAGCCCAGCCGGAGCATGCCGCTGGGTGGACCCTGGCAACTGCAGTGCGAACCGATACCGGCTGCGGTGCTCGCCCCAGAGTTCCGAGGCCGGGTCGTTGGCGAGGCGCTCTTCGGCGCCGATCACACGCCCTCCGGCAGGCCGAGCACGCCGAACAACTCGCGAAATCGGTGCTGCCAGGTGTGGTTATGCCGCGCCCGCAACCATCCGGCCCGCCGAATACGTTCGGCCATTTCGGCATGCCCGAGGTAGTAGCGCGCCTTGTCGAGCAGCTCGTGGCGATCGGCGTAGGTGAGGACTTCCTTGCCGGGCTCGAAGTACTCGACCAGTTCAGGCTGGTGTTCTGTCAAGTACAGGGCGCCCGACATGGGGGCCTCGAATTCACGCAGGCGCAGGTGCCTCAGCCGCTGCCCGTCCAGGTGCGAGGATCCCGCGGTAGCAAACCCCAGGCTCAGCCGGCTTTGCGAGAAGTTCTTGACCAGGTCCCGTTGCAGCAGACGTGGGCCGCCATATGACGAAGTGTCGACCAGCTGAGCGGCGTCACCCGGCCCACCTGGCGCCGCTTCGACTGCACCGGCGGCAGGTGTCCGCCCGGTCATGCCGCGCAAGCCGACACGCGACACGCGCTGCCGGACGAGCCGGCGGACGCCGTCGAGGCGCTCGTCCTCGACCAGGGCGAGTGCGGCTCGAGCGTGCGCCAGGTCCAGCCGCTTGTGTGTCTGCCAGCCAGCGCCCCACGCGCGGACCTGCACGCCGCGACGAACCAGGAACTCGAGGAATTCGGCGCGATCGGCGTACCGCTGGCCGACGAACGTGACGTCGTACATCCGTGGCTCGGGGTAGGGCCGATACACACGTGGATTCGCCGCAAGCTGAATCCGAACGGCATTCGCGCCGACGGCCTGGAACTCAGCCGCTGCCGCGCGTTCGGGCACGACGCACACGTCGAAGTGGGGCGCGATGTCACGCACGAGATCGAACTGATGCACGTTGTTGCACGAGAAGTTGACCGTCGGCACGCCAGACCGGCGGATCAAGTCGATCGTCTCGGGGTACGCTACCGAGCTATACAGGTACGCGTAAAAGAGGTCTACCCGGCCCTGGCGCAGGGCCACTCGAAATGCCGACACCAGACGCTCATTGGTGCGCGGCTTCCCGACGCGTTGCCAGGTCTCGTCTGCATCGTCTGGCCAGCCGGGGAAGTCGAAGCGGACCAGTTCATGGCCCATATCTTCGAGCGATTGTCGCAGGTTGAGATCAACCCACGCCGAGCGCGGCACCGCGAAGAAAATCCTCACGTGTGTCCGTTGGCGATGGCCGCATAGAGCGCGTCGGGCTCCCACTCGGGATACGCCGGCGCGAGTCGATCGACCACCGACTCAGGCGTCTCACCCTGAAGGGCAGGCGCCACACTCGGGCCCAGCAGTTCACCACCGTACACGGCGGCCAGATACTGAGGTAGTGGCGCCCTGGCTTGTACCGTGTCGACGAGGCCAAGCGCATAGTTGCTGAGTGCCACGCTCGGCGGCCAAGCCTCGTCAGCCACACTCCCTAGCCGGGGATCTCGGGTGACGGTGGCCGTCCCGAGTCCAGTCAGCAGATCCGTCAAAGCTTCTGTATCGGCCGCTTTGAAATCGCTGATTGCTGGTCCTGCCAGAGCCTGCCGCGCGTCGGCGCAAAACTGGGCGTCGCCAGTGGCACGTGCGCGCCGCAAGCGCCAATCGGCCAGCGCCACCAGCGCCAAACTGTTCAGCCGGACTGGATCGGCCTGGGCGCGAATGCGCAGCGCGTCTCGGGCTCGATCACCCACAGACACGGCCAGTGACCGCGGCTGGCCGACGGAAGCTGGACAGTCCTGCAGCCCCGACTCGATCCGCGCCCGCTCCGAGGCCAGGGTCTCATCCGCCAGGCTGAGCTCGAACGCGCGCGCCCGGTCGGCGCGCTGGGCGTCGCTCAGACGGAAGAGGGCCGTCTCTTGTTCAAGGTTCTGCTGCGCCCACAATGCACCCGTCGAGTGTGGCCCGGTGCAGCCAACCAACAGCAGACAACCGAGCGCAACCAAGACCCGCATCCGCGAGGCAGGATAATGGAACGAGTACCATTCAGCGTCGCCGTGTCGCTTTCGGCCCAGGAGGAGTTACAGCCGGAGCGTCCGCCAGACTACGCCGACTACCGGCCGGCGCGAACGACGGCTGAAGGGGGAGCGACGATGCTCCTCAGCGGCGTGTTTCTGGCCGGCGCCATCGTCGTGCTTGGCCTGGCCGTGTACACGAAGCTGGCGGACGTCCGCACGTTCGGCCAGATCCAGAATCTGCTGGTCTTCGCCGTGGCGCTGCTGCTCATCGCCGTGTATCTCCTGGTCTGGGAAATCGCCCTGCGCCTCATCGCCCGCTCAGACGACTAACTCCAAGACGACCTCCTCCTCGGGCTAGGCCCATCATTGGGCATTTTGGCGCGGGAGTCTACGCACGCTAGTGGCGTACCGATGCACCACACGTAGCCCACGCATCCCGTGAGTTGCAGCCGCCCCCGAAGGTAGAATGGAACGTTGGATTTCGTGTTGGCGCTCTCGGGAAACTGCACGCGCGGCCGCGCCCAGCCAAACTCGAATGTCGATCGCTGATGCGCTAACGCTCTCGATGGAAATCCACCAGCTTGCGTATTTCGAGTCTGTGAGCCGCCATCTTCATTTCACGCGCGCAGCCGAGGAGTTGCATGTGGCCCAGCCGTCAGTCAGCCAGCAGATCCGCAAGCTGGAGAACGAGCTTGGGACGCCCCTTTTCCACCGCATGAAACGCCAGGTGGCGTTGACCGAGGCCGGCAAAACCTTCTTGCCGCATGCGCGTGCAGTCTTGCGGCGTCTGGACGAAGCCCGTGTGGAGGTCCAGGAGCTGTCGGGCATGCGCAAGGGCACGCTTGCGGTGGGCGCGCCTCCGAGCGTGGGCACACACTTGCTGCCGCGTGCGTTGGCGGCCTTTTCTGGCCGCCACCCTGGGATTGCGCTCGCCTTCCGCGAAGCCGGCTCGCGCACGCTACTGACCCTGCTCGAGGAAGGCGAGCTCGACCTGGCGGTGGTGATCCAGCCCATCCGCCACCCCGCGCTCGAGACCCTGCCGCTGCTCGAAGAGGAGCTCTTGCTGGCCGTGCCCCGCCAACATCCGCTGGCCAAGGGCAATCGCCCCATTCCGCTTGCCGAGCTGCGGAATCAGCCGTTCGTCATGCTTCGCGAAGGGACCTACGACCTACGCGACCAGACCCTCGCAGCCTGTCGGCGGGCAGGCTTCGAGCCGTACGTCGCCCTCGACGGTGGCGAGATGGATAGCATGCTGCGCTTCGTCGCCGCCGGGATAGGACTCGCCATCTTGCCAGAGATGGTCGTAGCCGACATCGATCCGAACGACGTCCAGGTGGCCCTGCGCCGCGTCGTACCCAGGTTGAGCCGCTCACTGGTGCTCGCGCGGCGAAGAGATCGCTATTTTTCGGCAGCTGCGCGTGAGTTTTCGAGCGTGCTCGAAGACACCGCGCGGCCACGGGGCGCATCGCTTGACAACGCCAGCTGACTCTGAGTCTGGCCCAGGACGTCCACAGGCTCAAGGTCTGAGCCCTCGACGAGCGATCTGTGACGGGTGTGGCGCGCGCGGCTCGCTCGAACCCGGAGAACAGCGCTTGTGCGCCGAGTGCGGGGCTCCATACCGCCCGATGGCGCTCCTGGAAGGCCTGGTCGACCGCTGGCTGGCGCCAGCACCGCAGCACGTCTCAGAGTTCTACCCCCGCCACCTGAAGCTGGTCGAGTTGATGTGGACAGCCGAGGGACGCGGCCGCGAAACGTACGCCGCGCTGGCGCTCCAAAAGGTCAGCTACGGCCAGTTCGTCACGCGCGCCACGCAGATTGTCGTTCGCGGTCTGGCCGAAGGCTGGATCGAGGTGGACATTCCGGCGGCGCCAACCCCAGACGACGCGGCCTATCACGTGCGATTCCTCGATCCCGAGCGTTGGGCCGACGAGCTAACCGCCGCCTTCGGCACCGCCGCAAGCGACCGGCTGGTCAGCGGTCAGTGATTGGGTCGTCAGCCTGGGCCTGCCGCGGGCGAAGTTGATGCGGCTTCGTCTCACTGGCCATTCACGCCTGACCGATACTGGAGCTCGATTGCGGGCTGGTCGTCGGCGACGACGATGCGGTTGCGCTGCGTGAAGTGGAAGTGGGCGCCGCCGACGCTCGCATACCAGGTGCCGTCGTCGAAGCGCACCTGACCCTCATCCAGGACGCGCGCCGCGGCGGCGCCCGATCGCATCTCGTGCGCTACGAGCGTCAGCGCTTCGGCGTCTCCGAGGCTCGCCGTTTGAGACGGATCCGCCGGCACTGGCCGGGGCGGCAACGTCACCAGGGCGATCACCAGAAGAGTTACGCCAAGGCCTCCCACCATGAGCGGCAGCGGCGAGCGCAGCGAAACCAACGGCCGCGCCGCATCCCGCACCCGTCGAGAAGACGACCTTCGAGGCGCCTCAGCCCCCAACATCGCGCCTGACTATAGCTTGCCTGCCGCGGGCAGACGCACCCGCGCACACGGCCTCAAGAAACGCCGGCAACTGGTCGATGCTGTCGTTACGAACGCGCATCAAATCGTCGACGGACTCTACCCTGGGCGGATGCCCTGGAGCCGGCCCGATCGCTGCGCTGTATCGCAGCCCCGCGCGGATCAGGCATTACGCCGGCGTGGAGCGGGAATGGAGCCCCATGCGCACAAGTAGATTCCTCGTCAGCCTGTTCGCACTGGCGACCATAGCCGGCACGGCGGCGCCAGCCTCCGCGGCGCCGGCCCAGGTCGGGCCAGTTGCCGACACCCGCTTCGGCGTGGCCGAGGGCTTTCGCAACCCCGGCGTGATGGCCGACGTGAACGTCGGCTGGGAGCGCGTCATCTTGCCATGGGACCAGGTCCAGCCCGATGCCGCCACTGACTTCAGCCTCCTCGGACAGTCGCTCCCCAAAGCCCAACTCCAGACCGAGCTCGATCGCGGCACCACCATCGCCGGCCTGTTCCAATTCACGCCCGCCTGGGCCGCCGCCAATCCCGCCGATGGCAAGCGTTCCGTCCCACGGAACTTGGGCCTGGCGTTCGACGACCCCAACAATTACTTCGGGCAGTACGTCTACCAGACCACGAAGTACTACTCCGGCCAGATCAATCAGTGGATCATCTGGAACGAACCCGAGTTCAAGCCGACCGACCCCGGCGCTGGCGGGAGTTTCACGTGGCTTGGCACTGACGAAGAGTTCGCCCAGCTATTGAAGGTCGCCTACCTGGCTGTCAAGAAGGGCAACCCGAACGCCATCGTTTCCTTCCCGGGCACCTCGTACTGGGTCGATACCAACAGCGATCGTCCTCTATTTTACGATCGCATCCTGCGCATTCTGGCTCAGGACCCGGCTGCAGCGGCCAACAACTACTACCACGACGTCGTTTCGCTCAATCTGTACCGCGCGCCTGACGACGTGTACCGGGTGTATGGCGTCTTCAAGTCGATCCAGAAACAATACGGCGTCGACAAGCCCCTCTGGCTCACCGAGACCAATGCCATGCCGTCCGACGATGCCGCCTCCCCGTGCGCCGACAAGCACGCCGCCGAGGCCATCAAGACGACGATGGACCAGCAGGCCGCGTATGGCCTTCAGTCTCTGGCGCTCGCAGCGGCGGCTGGGTACGCCAAAATCGAGTTCTATCAGATGGTCGACGCGAATGCCTGCGCTGAACCCGCCCTGTGGGGACTCACCCGCGATGACGGCTCACGCCGCCCGGTCACTGACGCCCTCAAAGTGGCGATCGGCAATTTCGGTGGCTACACCAACGCCCAGTTTGTACCGCTCGCCCGCGACAGTGCGGCATGGTCCGCCTGGCCCGCGGACCCCAACTCGCTGGTCCCGAACTGGCAGGTGTACCAGGTTGCGTTCGACAAGCCTGGCAATCAACGTGTGACGGCGGTGTGGAACGGCGATGGCGCAAATCTGCGTATTCGCGTTCGAAAGAACGGCTCCAGCGCCCAACTCGTGGATCGCCTCGGCCACAGCCAGGCTCTGCAGGATAACCAGGGCTGGTGGATGATCGACTTGCCGGCTGCGACCGCCTACTTCAAGATCAACGACCAGATCAAGGATCCCGAGGGCTATCACTTCATCGGCGGGGACCCGCTACTGCTGGTGGAAAACGGCGTCGACCCCAGTTCGCCCGTGCTCGCGCCGACCGTGGGTGATCCGGGCACCACCGCCCGCGACTTCAAAGTGTCTGTCAACCCCGAGAACGGACAGACCGTGAGCAGCGGCCAGGCAGCGGAATTCTTCGCCAGCACCCACGCCTTCGAGGGTTTCGCAGACGCGATCAGCTTCAGCGTCGTACAGTGGAGCACTCAGCGCTTCCCCGAACCCAGAGACGGCGGCTCACTGGCGCTGGCGGCCAGTCTGCCTTCAAGCGTCAAGCCAGGCGAGACGGCAACGCTGCACTTCGAAACGGCGGGCGCCGATCCAGGCATCTACTACATCAAGGTTCAAGCAAGCGCCGGCGCCCTCAGCCACACCTTCGACCTGGCACTCGCCATCAACTGACCTGCGCCCCGACATTCCCGCTGACAGCCCTCCCTCCCCGAAGGGAAGAGGGCTTGCAGCCTTGTTCCGTAACCTGGCTTGCGGACGACGTGTACGAGTTGGCCATCACTACGCGCTCGGCGAGGCCAAAGGCCATGTGGTTCATCTGGACCCTGGCAACGCCAAAGAGGCTCGGGGAGAAGACCGGCGGCCCCCTGGGCTGGGGGAGTTCACCCACCCGCCCGGTTCGCCGCGCCGCGCCACTGCCACGCTGGGGACGAGGGCTTCTCTGTGCTGGAGAGGGGCGGTGCGCGGCTTCTGCGGGACAGACAGTGGCGCGCGACCCGCGGCGCGTTCGGCTGGCTACCGCGCGACATCGCCCAGGGCTACGCCGTCTACGGCGACGAGGCGGTCCGCACGTCGGCGTTCACCGTGCCCACCGGCTCCGAGCGCTTCTTGGCCGAAGCGGGCGCGCCAGCCGGTCACGAACCCTGCGTTTCACCTCGCGCACCGCACCGCCATCTGGATCACCTCGCGCAGGGCCGGTTCTTCTGGGGGATCGGATCGGCTGCCCCAGTGCCGCCGGATTTCGAGAAGCTAGTGGCGGCCGGAAACAGGCACAACATCAAGGCCCTCGGCCAATTTGAAGCCTTGCCGGTCGCGGTGCATGGGCGCCTAACCCATCGTGCGACACCGCCTGGAGGCGGATCGCTGAAACAAACAAAACCTACGTCCACCAGGACCGCGGACGGCTGGATGATCGCCCAGGCCGACCTGTCGCGAGCGCACGCGTGCGCTCTGGCGCAGTAGACGGGCCGGCAGGCGGGGCTGCTGATGCGACCGGGAGCCCGACGTTCTTGCAGTTGGCCGTGCCGGTTGCCGCCACTGCGATCGTCGGTGTTGTCAGATCCAGGATGCCGTCGAACGTCTTGCCTGAGGTGTCGCCGGTGACAAGCATCTCGAACGTTCCCACGCGCGCAGTCAGGACCTGGTCCCATGACCCGTCGCGGTTCGTGGAGGCCACATGGGCTGTCACCGAGGGCAGCGCCGGGCCAGTGGGCGTCGGGCGGGCGTCCGTGAGGTGGATAGTAATGGCCTCGCCGACCGCAAACGCACTGCCTGACAACTGGAACTGCAGCATGAGTTGACCAGGGGTTACTGCTGGTACGAATGACTGGACAAACGCTGCCGGCGAGGGGTCCAGCGGCAGGGCTTGGATGGCTGCGGTTGGCACGACTTTGTCTGCGCCCAGGGTTCGCGCCAGGAGGCCGACCGCGGTCAGCGCCACGCAGCCCTGAACACCGTCGCCTGGTACAACCGTTGGATCGAGCAGGTAGGTGGGATCGCCCGCCCAGCCGTCTGGGTTGAATTTCTCGACAGGCGAGCCTTGCAGGAACAACTGCATGCCACCCTTCTGGAAGCGCTGGGCGACAAACGTGTGCACCAGCGGGTAGAGGCTGACCCGGTTCCCGCCCGATGCGCTGATCAGGAACGGCTGCTCGGGCAGGCCCTGCGGGAGCCCAAAATAGGCCCACGCCTGCTCCTGCGTCGTGAGCGCTGCCTGGCCCGGTAGCAGCGGCTCGCTTGAATGCGGCGCGATCGGATCGAAAAAGTAGCGGGCCAGAAAGCGCGGCTCGGACAGCCAGGCCATGCGTCGTTCGGCGTCGGCGGCGAAGCTGGCGGAGCTAGGCGTCTGGTCCGGTCGTGGGATTCCCAGCACCTCGAGTTCAGGATCGAGGCCCTGTTGTGTGAATTGCTCGAACACATTGGCCAGTTCCGCCTGACCAGTGTCGGCATGCCACTGCAAGATGCCGCGCTCGAACGCCTGGTACACGTAGCCGCTCGTATTTGTGACGGGATAGTTGAATCGCTGGCTAACCGGGTAGCCCAGGACGTCCAGGCCGCCGTACCGCCGAAACTCGGTCCAGAACGCTCCCTGAAGGTCATCCTGGACCAGGTACCCGCGCCGACGGCTTGGACCGACGCCACGAATGCAGCCTCTGCCCTCCTGAGTGAAGAACCAGCCCCCAGCAACCGGATAATCCGGCGGGCCGGGGTCAGCGCAACTCGGGTTCGAGGCGGACTGAGCCAGGACCACACCGCGCGGCGCGAGGGGGCACACGACCCCGACGGCCAGAGTGAGCGCCGCCACGCCAAAGCAGGCAGCATGTCGGATTCGGGTAGTGAATAACATTAGAGGCCTTCCACATCGGAATCTGAGGGTGTGGCTTCTTGATCGGGTGCCTGCGCTTGCAGGGGTCGGTATGGTCCCGGTTGCGCCGGAAGAGCGTCGGCAGCCGGCTGGAGCACGCCAGGAATGGATTCGGCGCTCGTCTGATCGGACAGCTCCACGTACGGGATCACGCTGGCAGAGATGGGAAACTCGTCAGTCGTAACCGCCGCCAGTGAGCCGGTGTCCGGCAAGCTGGCAAATACGGTCTGATTGGTCACGTCGAGGACCATCCGAGGACGCAGGGTCTGGGAGCCGTTGGCGCTGATGGCCGGGTGCCCGGACCTGGAGGCCAGCAGCACCCGACCGAGCTCGAACCCGCGGGTCGGATCCACTTGCAGGATGGCGTTGGCGCGCGAGGACAGTACATACACAGCGCCGCTGTCCTCGGACGCACTCACCGCGGCTGGCTCCTCACTCAGCGGGTAACGACTGACCGATTGTGAGCCTGGTTCGAGAACCGCCAACTCATGGGTCGCGGTGTTTACGGCGTACGCCAGTCCCCGCGCAGCGGCGATGCTCGTAAGTCCGGCGCCAGTCGCCGAGATGCGCGCGGTAACCTGGGCACTCGCCACGTCGACCACGGTCACCTGGCCAGCGAGATGGGCGGCGTACAGTGTGTGGCGCAGCGGATCGAGCGCCAGCGAAGTGATCTGGGGCAGTCCAACGATGGTGCCGATGACGGCACCGCTACGTATATCGATTTCGACGAGCGCCTGGCGTTCGGGTATCCCGACATAGACGAGTCCCAGCTCAGAATCGACTCGCAGGTCGCTCGGCGCGCCTGGCAGTGAGATGCTCTGCAAGAGCCTGCCAGTGCGACCGTCGACCACCACCACACAACCTGGCGCCGCGGGCGCGCAGATGCGCGTCGACAGATACAGGTAGCCGCTGCTCTGGTCGACGGCTAGGTCGACCGGCGATCGAGCACCGATGTTGAACGGTGTATTCAGAGTCGGCCGCTGCTGCCCGTCGGGCGCATCTGAGCTCCAGATCACGCCAGACGTGTCGGCCAGATAGAAGCGACCCGTATTCGAGTTCACGTCCAGGCCTGCGACGACGCCCCCCACAATGGTCGTATACGCGTTACCTGGCGTGGGGACGATGGTGGGCGTCGGCTCCGGAACCAATGTGGGAACGAGGGTCGGTACCACGGCTGCTGCTGGCGGCGAGATTGGAGCGGGCGCTGCCGGCTGGCTGGCGATCCGCGCCGAAGCGGGGGCCGGCAGGTCAGGTAAAGTGGCCGGGCTGGGGAGGGCCTCGATGGTCGGCTCGGCCGGCTCGGCGATCGGCGTGGGCGTGGCGACCGGCACGCGGACCACCATGTACTCGAGGTTATGGGTCAGGACGCCGTTAGCAAACAGTTGGACCACATAGCGGCCCGGCTCTTCGCCACCCTGGTGGTACCAGACGAATGTGTCCCAGAAACGCACAAGCTGAAAGTCTTTGGGCCGTGGCGTGGCGGTGGGACCGGCATCGGTTTCGCTCGTGGGTTGGGCCGCACTCGTCGGCTGGACGGTGGCGCTGTCCTCGGACTGGACTTCGGCGACCAAACGGCCCGTCTCCATATTGAACACGCGGACCGTGAACGGGAGCCTCAAGTGTTGCTTCAGGCCCTCGATGTGCAGCCCAATCTGATCTTGAAAAAAGAACTCCGTGGCAGCCGTCGCGTCTATGTCACGACCGGGCACGACTGCCAGGCTGACGTCGCCGAAGTAGCGGCTGCCGAGCTCGGCGTCAGGCGCCTGCGTGCTCCTGGCCACTGGCGTGGCGACGGGTGCGACCGGTAGCGCGGTGGGTGTCGGCGGCACCGGCGTGGGCTGGGGTAGCAGCGCCGTCTGGCTGCGTTGGATCATCTGTTCGATGCGCGACTCGATCGTCGGGCTGAGCACTCGGGCTTGCTCGAACGAGGTCAACGCGTCACGGTACTGACCCTGGCCGTACGACTCCAGGCCCTGTCTGAAGGCCTGGTCAGAGCGATCGGCAAGTCCAGCAAACGGGTCCGGCGTGGGCGTCGGAGGCGCACTGCTGGTGCAGCCGCTGGCCGCAACCGCCAGGGCGAGGGCTGCGCCAACGCCGATCAAAGCTCGCAGGGTCCTCGGCACAGGCGCAGCAGGATGGAGTCGCGTCATACAGTCCTCTTTCACACACCAGGGTCGAGGCGTCAAGAAGACTATCGGCAGTCTGGCTCACCCCCATTAGGGGGAATTGCGATCCTCCACACAGGGAGAAACCTGAGACGATGGGCAGAGACGGAAAGTGACAGCAGACAGCCGTGGCCTGGCAGGAACACGGTGGCCCGAGCCTCGTTCTGCCTAACGGCGTGGGCCACGCCTGGGTCGATGCCCAGTTCTGTCTGTGTGCGGGCGGGACAACGCGTTGATCGCGCCAGGCTCGAGCTCACGGCGGACCTCGCTACCGAGACCCAACCCGATCACCCTGGCCAACGGCGCGGTGGTGTGGCCATCAGCTGGTGCTGGACGGCATCCCGACGACCGCCACGTCAGCCCAGCCCGCGTCGACGTCGAAACGATGGAGAGGCACCGTTTCAACGCCTGGGGCTGGGCCAGGCCGCGAACGACGATGCCGCCTGCTCGGGGTTCTCGCCCTGGACGTCGCGGCGACGGGCGTTCGGAACGCGCCGCCCACCACCGCCGGCGCCACTTCGGGCTTTCGAGCCCGGGTCACCGGGAATGCGACCAGGCTGCACTGAGGGCGCGCTGCGCGTCGGCCGCTTTCCGGAGTGTCGAGCCAGTCTCGATCGGCGTGGCTCGCTAGCGCGGCGGTGTGACCTCAGAGCCGATGGTTGCGTTCGGGGTGGGCGCGAGAGGGCTCGAACCTCTGACCTCTGCTATGTCGAAGCAGCACTCTGACCAACTGAGCTACGCGCCCCTTGTAGCTAGAGTGTACGAAACCGAGATGCCCCAGTCGAGGCCGAGCCTACGTCTAACGTGGCCGGCGACCCGTCGGCTTGCTTAGGCCGACCCTCGTCAGAATTTGCGGCTATGATCTTCCCAACTCGAGCGAGCGCATGCGTTGCCTACTGCCAATCAGCGCTTCGGTCTTGCTTGCGCTGTCCACCGCGTGTGCAGGCATACCCGCCGCTCCTGCTCCGCCGCAAGCCACGCCCACCTCACT
Organism: Chloroflexota bacterium; assembly: GCA_051006215.1. GTDB lineage: Bacteria > Chloroflexota > UBA6077 > UBA6077 > CF-72 > CF-72. The sequence continues at coordinate 2,518 of JBPCIO010000167.1, read as the reverse complement.
CAAGCCGGCCCTGCTCCAGACACCCCGCCCGACCCCGCCGGCAACCTCGACACCGCTGGCCGTCTCGACCCCAGTGGCGGCCCGGACCTCAGTCCCAGCCACGGCCACTCCTGTGCCCACCGTGCGCGGCACGCCTGCGTCCGCGTCTGAGCCGCTCCGGGGTCTGCTGCTCGACGATCGGCTGGTCAGTCCCATTATTGGGGAGGGGTTTCCCTACCGGGTATATCTGCCGCCTGACTATCTTCACGCCACGCAGCGTTACCCGGTGCTCTACATGCTCCACGGCTCCGGCGGCAACTACACCGAATGGACTGACTCCTTCCTGCCGGAGCAAGCCGATCGCATGATGGTCGCCCACGAGATCCCGCCCATGATCATTGTCATGCCGGACGATGGCGGCCAGACCTACTGGGCCAATTGGTCGGAGGGTGGCCCGCGCTGGGGAGACTACGTCGCCGAAGACGTCGTCTCCACGGTCGACCAGCGCTATCGCACCGTCCCGCAAGCGGCAAGTCGAGCCATTGGCGGCCTGTCTATGGGTGGTCTGGGCGCCCTGAACCTGGCCTTCCAGCACCCAGACATCTTTGGCGTCGTAGGCGCGCACAGCCCTTCGGTGCGAGTCGACCCCGATCCTGCACTCTGGTTCCTCGCTGGCCAGACGTTCTGGGACAACAATCCGATCTGGCTGGCACAGCACCAGTCCGGTCTGGATTCACTCAAAATCTGGATGGATGCCGGAACTGACGACGTGTGGTTGCCGAATATAGAAGCCGTCCAGGCAGCGCTGGTCGGCCAGGGGCTCCACCCAGCCTGGCACCTGTTTGTTGGCCCGCACGAAGCCGAGTACTGGATCGAACACGTGCCTGATTACTTGCGCTTTTACGGCGCCGCATTGAAAACGTAACCAATTGCCGACCACGTGGTTGCGCGTGGTGCCGTCCAGGATGCTTATACTGCCTGCCGCTCGATGCCCCGCACGCTCGCGCGTCTTTCCTGTGGCCTGGTTCTCGCTGCCGCTCTTCTGTGCTCGGTGGCTGTGCCTGTTGTGGCCAGCCCCGGCCTGACCAACGTGCTGGCCGGAACCTCGATTCGGTCCGTCTACATCCGCGCTCCCCGGACGAATCCCAGCCCGGGCAAACCCCTGCAAGTGTTGCTGGCGCTGCACGGCATGGGCGGCAATGGCGAGGACTTCTCCAGGGACCTCGTCGAACAGGCCGACCACTACGGCTGGTTGCTTCTCGCGCCCACCATCGACTATGGCGACTGGACCAACCCGGACGTAGTAGCCGGCGAAGAGCCGGTTTTGATCCGTGCCCTAGCAGACTATCTTGACCAACTCCCCCAGATGACCGGGCTCTCTCTGCGGCACCTGGTGCTGGTCCTCGGGCACTCGCGTGGCGCCCAGCTGGCGCACCGCTTCGCCGAGTTCCGTCCCGACAGAGTCCTGGCCGTGGCGGCTCTCTCGGCCGGAACGTATACCTTGCCCCAGAGCGCCGGCCCAAACGGCGGGATGAGCTTTCCGTTTGGGGTGAAGGATCTTGCCACGTATACCGGCCAGTCCTTTGACTCGACCCAGTTCGGCGCCATCCCCTTCTGGATCGGCGTCGGCGGTCTGGATACCAACCCAGCTGACTTGCCGCGCCAGTGGGACACCTACGAAGGGACTACCCGCGTGCAGCGTGCCCAGGCCTTTGAAGACGCGATGCAGCAGCTCGGCGCAAGCTCGGTGCTGCGCGTATTCGGAGACGCGCGCCACGAAGTAACCAGCGAAATGCGTCTGGCCGCGTGCAAGTTCCTGGGCGGTGCAGTACCCCCACTCGACCCATCCGTATCACAGCCGCCCGAAGCCCCAAGCCAACCCTGACGTGTGCGCCAGACGACGATGTCGTAGTATCCACATGCATATCTGAAGAAGGCTCTGACCCGGACGAGTAACCTGGCTAGCCGGCCACCAGCGAGCGGGAAGATGGTGCGAGTCCCGCGGTAGGGCGCAGGCGAAAACCACCGGCGAGTCCGGCGGCGAACGGCCTCCATCGTCTGGGGGCCCAGTAGTTAGCCACGGACGCACTCCGTTATCTGTGCACAGAGCGTCGGACGACTGGCCAGTGGTCAATCGGCCGCGAAACCCTGGGTGGAACCGCGAGAGAGCCCCTCGTCCCAGGACGGGGGGCTTCGTTGTGGTCACTGACCACTGAGGATCGCAAGGGGTTCACACCCATGACTCACAACGGGAGCAGCGCCTCTCACGCCGAGCTCGACGTGATGCGCCATTCGGCCGCCCACGTGCTCGCCAAGGCCGTACAGCAGTTGTACCCGGGCAGCCGTCTCGGCATCGGGCCGGTCATCGAAAACTGCTTCTATTACGACATCGACGTCCCTGCACAGCTCAGCCAGGACGACCTGCCCCGCATCGAAGACGCGATGCGTCAGATCGTGACTGCTGGTGAGCAGTTTGTGCGCGAGGAGTGGACCAGGCGCCAGGCGATCGAGCATTACTCGGCCACCCACGATGAAAATC
>JBPCIO010000166.1:0-10706 GCA_051006215.1 Chloroflexota bacterium | reverse complement strand
TGGCCGTGCTGCATATCTGCTGGCCCGCGCGCGAATTACATCCCCGACATAGGCGAAGCTGTCACCCCACTGACCACACCTAGCACATCCGGAAAGAGCAGCACAGCACAGCCCAACAGGGCTACGGCGGTCCCGACCAGGCGGTTCAGCATTACCCCGTGTCGCAAGTTCTTTTCGGCGAGAAACACCAGTGCCAGGGCTGCCATCCACACAAGGTTCATGAGTCCCACCAGGACCAGAACGGTCATCAGCGCCCAGCAGCAGCCCAGGCAATACGCCCCGTGCGATAGCCCAGCCTTCAACGCACCAGGCAGTCCGCTGCCGAAGTTGTGGGTCATGATGAAGCCGAGCGGCGTTCGGCACGCGCGAAGGCACGCGCGCTTCCAGGACGTGAACTGGTAAAGGCCTGCGCCAACCAGCACGAGACCCGACAGGCGAGGCAGCCAGCCTGTCAGTGGCTGATCCTCTGGCAGATCGCGGAACGCCAGAAACACCGCCAGCGGCCCCAGCCCGATGATGGTCCAGACGACGAGATAGCCCAGGACGAACGCTACGGACGGCAGTGCGCCCTCATCCCGATGGACGACCACCAGCCGGTGGGCCAGCACCATAGGCGCGATAGTCGGGAACATCATCGCGACCATCATCGTCAGCCACATCAACAGGAAGACCGGTGCGGTCACGGGATTGGGCATCTGGTTCCCGACCTGAGCCAAACCTGTCACCATGCCGGCCATACCGACGGACTGCTGGATCGTCAGCGCCCAAGCGACCGCCGCCAGCCCGACTAGTGCGCCTACCGTCCCGATCGTCACTCTCCGCTCCAGCATCCCCAGGACTGCGCCTGGAGTCTCGCGGCCCGGCGTCAGAGGGATGGTCGACGCAGCGGACACGAGGGTTCGTGGGGTGAACGCCGGCTAGCCTTCATAGGCGAACTCGGCCAGGAACGCATTCGTGCCGCTCAGGTCTGTTTCCCAGTGATCGTGATACTGCACACGTTCGGCGTGGCCCTGGCGGACGGGCTGCGGCAGAGCCCCAAACGGCGCATTGCTGATCACAGGTGCTGTCTTGCCGTCGCCACCCACGAGCTCAGAGATTTCGCCATCTATGACCGTGCCCACTGCGAGACGACGCTTGCCGTTCTGGCTATCGAAGGTGATAGGGGCGCTGGTGACTCCTGCCACTTTGCCGATAAGTGGGGCGAGTGCAGCCAGGTGTCCTCCCGCCTGTCCCGAGAAGATCGCACCCAGTGCCTCTGCCTGAGTCGGGTCGGCTAGCTCATCCAGGTAAAGGGCAACCTGCCAGTTGCCATCGAGCATTCGCTTCGGAGAGCGAATCACCATAGCCGCATTCAAGCCGCGCAGATCAACCTGGTCGCGCTGGCCTTCGGTGATGTGCCAGCCGATCACGACATCGCACTGATCTTGAGTCGCCAGGCCCAGAAAGATGCAATTGCAGCTCACATCGCAGCTGCACGATTCGAAGTAGTCGCCCGCAACACGGAATGGCACGCTAACGCCCCCTTCAAGTGGCCAACACTAGTTGGACTGCTTCGACCTGTCAACTAGCTACGCGTGTAGGGTGTGACCGGAGCTTGTACGGGATTGCCCGCGGCCCAGCCGTGGCCTTCGTCCTGACCATCGGCTCAACCGCACCTGGTCGTGACCCGCCTGGCGCACGCAGGTGCAAAGTTAAGAACAACGAAGAGCACGCGGGCTGCGGGAAAATGTGGGCCGCTGGGCACGGTGAGGCGTCATCGGCGCCGCGGCTTCGGTGCTGGCGCCGGGCTCAGATAGGTAGCGCCTCCACGATGCTGAAGGCCTCCCTTGTGGGCACGATGCGGCTAAGCCGAAAAGCGGTTTGCGCAAATAGAGCGCGGTACTCGTCAGCAGCCCGCTCGCGGCTGCCCAGCATTGCCAGCATAGTGATGTCGTCCAAGACCGCCTGGCGCGTGAGCTCGCCGTCGGACGGCAGCACATCTTCGATGACCAGCAGCCTGCCTTCGGGCGGCATGGCGCGGCGACAGCTGCGCAGGATGGCCACGCTCCTGGCGTCGTCCCAGTTGTGCAGGATCCGCTTGAGAATGTACGTGTCGGCGTCCTCTGATACAGCCGCGAAGAAGTCGCCCGCGACAAACTGACACCGCTCGCCGAGCCCCGCCTCCGCAATCGTCTGGAGCGCCCCCTCGCGCGCGTGCGACTGGTCGAGGATGCGCCCCTGGGGCCGCGGGTAGACCTCGAGGATGGCGGATAGGAGAGCCCCGTTGCCGCCGCCCACATCCACGATGCTGCTGGCGGCCGAGAAGTCATAGGCGCCAGGATCGCCGCCACGTCGGTGTCCGCCGTCACCGCCGCCATGCCGCCGTCGAAGCTGGCTCCGACGTCCGGGTGGGCGGCCAGGTAGGCGTAGAGGTCCATGCCCAGGGCGTGCTTGCACGCCGTCTCGCCGGTCCGGACCGTGTGGATCAGGCTGGCCCAGGCCTGCAGCCACATGGGGTGGCCGTTCCACCGCACGTAGGCCCGCATCGAGTCGGGCGCGTCGCTGCGCAGACAGGCGCCGATCGGGGCCAGACGAAAGCGGCCGTCCTCCGTCCGGGCGAAGACGCCGAGGTCGACCAGGCCGCGCATCACGCGATGCAGCGCGTGGGGGTCCGCGCCGGCGCTGCTGGCGAGGTCGGCGCTGCTGGCGCGGGCCATCGTCGAGGAGATCCGCCAGAGACAGCTCGGCCGCCACATACAGCAGGCGTGACTCGTGCTTGCGCTCCATCATCTGCTTGACGATCGTGGCGGGTGAGACGTCGGCTGCTGGCATCATGTCCTTTTGGCGGACCTCTGCACTGTCCTGCTCTGGCACACCGCAGCGTAGCAGGGACTGGAAATCCCGTCCGTTGCGTCAACGCTGCTGGCACCCACCGTAGATGCTGACGCTCATTCTCGGCGGGATAGTGATCAGATACGGCGCAGGTATTTCAAAGCGCCGCGGGTGCGTAGGCGGCGGCCAGAAAGTTACGTACCTCGCGGACGAAGGGTTTGAATTGCTCGCGCCGAATGTTGTGCCCGGCACCGCTGAGGCGCACCAGCCGGAGTGAAGGCAGAAGCCGCGCGGCTTCCTGCGCGATCACCGGTGTGACAATGCTGCCCAGTTCGGGATCGCTGGTGACCAGCAACACCGGGCATTTGACGCGCGGCAGCAACTCACGCCACTCATTGGCTGGGCCAGTCCGAGTCGAATCGTCGAGGAACCTGCGGCTCACCTGCATTTTTGCCTCTGCCCAGGACTCGAACTCCTCCTCTGCCCAGGTTGGCGAGGCGGCGCGACCGCGAGCGATGGTGGCTTCGAGGCCATCTGCCTGTGCGTCCAGGACGATACGGCGGAGGGCGTTGCGGGGTTCTCCCTGGCCCGGCCGTGAGGGACCGCGTTCGCCCGACCTCAACCCGGGGTCTTCCAGGATGGCGCAGCTGGCGAGATCCGGATATTCGGCCACCAGGTACAGGGTTGTGGCAGCGCCCATCGAATGGCCGCCGACGGCCGGCCGCTTCAGGCCCAGCGCGTCAATCAGCCCCGCCAGGTCGGCTGCGCGACGGCTGCTCGAGTAGCCACTCGGTGGCGCGTCGGACGTGCCGTGCCCACGCGCGTCGGGCAGGATCACGTCGTAGTCGGACTCCAGCGCGCGCGTAACTCGCGTCCAGCACAGGCCGCTATCGGTCGCGCCGTGCGACAGCACGAGGGGAGGCTTTCCGCCACCCGTGCGATGGTAGTGAATGCGCATTCCGTTCGCGACGACATCGCCACTGAACCACTCAGGCATCCTCCAAGTCTGGCACACTGCCGTCCCAGCTGACTTCGTATCAGGCTGCTCGCTTGTCGCAGCCGTCGAGCCGCTGGCCAGCCCGGCAACCGCAGACAGGAATCCGCCGACCGCCTGGGACATACACTGGCCCACATTCATCATTGATCGCGAGAGTGAAGGAGACCTGGGATGCCTGTGACACCTCAACGAATTCTGACAACACACGCTGGAAGCCTGCCGCGACCGCCCGACTTGCTACAGATGATGTACGACCGTGGCGCCGGCAAGCCCGTGCCCGCCGAGGTCCTGGAAGCCCGCATCCGCTCGGCGGTGGAAGAGACTGTATGCAAGCAGCGCCAAGTCGGTCTCGACCTCATCAGTGACGGAGAGGTGAGTAAATCAGGCTTCAGTACGTACATCTACGAGCGACTGAGCGGCTTTGCCGGGCAGGGCCAGTTTTACGCCGACGACGTGACCGACTTTCCGGACCTCGCGATGCGCTTATTCGCTACCCCGGCTGCCGCCCTCATCGTCATGCCCAATTGCGAAGGAGCCATAGAGCCGCGCGACCAGCAGGCGGTCCAGCGCGATATCGCCAACTTCAAAGCAGCCCTCGGTGGCGATACGGCAGGCGCATTCCTGCCGGCCGCAACGCCTGGTCAGATCACCTTCAACTTCGCAAACAAGTACTACCCGAGTCACCTCGCGTACCTCGAAGCCGCTGCCAGCGCGATGCGGTCCGAGTACGAGGCCATCGCCGCTGCCGGACTGACGTTGCAGCTCGACTCACCGGACCTGGCAATGGCTGGCCACTCGGGAAGTGTTGGCAGCGATCTCACCGATCTGCAGGAACATATCGAGCAAGCCATCGGTGTCCTGAACGACGCCACCGCGGAATCCCGCCCGAACAGATGCGCCTGCACGTGTGCTGGGGCAACTACGCCGGACCCCACCACAAGGACGTGCCGCTCAGCGAAATCGTGCGACCGATTCTGAAGACGCGTGCGCAAGCGATCTACGTTGAAGCGGCGAATCCGCGCCACGCGCACGAGTGGGAGGTCTGGAAAGACGTCGAGTTGCCAGCCGACAAGGTGCTGATCATTGGTGCTCTCGATGTGCTGACAAACCACGTCGAGCATCCACGCCTGGTGGCACAGCGCATCGAGCGGTTCGCCAGCCTCGTCGGTCGCGAGCGGGTGATCGCGGGTACCGACTGCGGCTTTGGTACCTTCGCTGGCTGGTCGGCGTGCGATCCGGCGGTGGCGTGGCTAAAGTTGGCGGCACTGGTGGAAGGCGCCCGCGAGGCATCGACTGCGCTGTTCGGAGGGACTGCCGCAGCAAGGTGAAAACATCGTTGTCTACGGCTTGGACGCGAAGCGAATCCCGGGTTGCATGACTCACACCCAGCGAATGCGAGACGCGCATGAGCGCCTCCGCCGACCCGTGGACCTACGAGCCGATGCGCTGCGGGACGGGGACGCAGCGAGCATCGTCTGGCATCAGTGCCAAAGGAAGTTTGGCACGCCCCTGGGCACCCGAGCGCTTGTTCCGGGCGGCTTCTTTGACACCGACTCAAGCGGTCGGGCGAATCAGTCGATAGTGAGTAAACGTGGCCCGGCCTCCATTCCTCCGGAAACTCAGCCGCTGGCCCCACCTGCGAGCGTTGCCTGTTCGTTTCAGGCTCAGTCTGATGGTCATGCTGGGAATGCTGGCCATGGCAGGAGCAATCGGCGTGTTGATGTTCGCGACCGCCAACGCGCTCTTCGTGAAGCAGGCGCACGCTGACCTCGAGCGCCAGAACCAAGCCGTGGCCAGCGAGATTGAGAATCTCACTGACCGCGCTGCGGCCTCACTGCTGATCGCTCGTCGGGACTCGGCCTTCGACCGCTTTTACGAGGCAGACGAGTCCGCCGCGACTGAGCGAGCGGCGGCGCTAGCTGGGATCCAGCGCACCATCTTATACCTGCAGCGTGTGTTCGCCATCGACGAGATCTGCGTCATTCGCACGAGCGGCACCGAGGATGTCCGATGCGTGCAGGGCACGCTTGCGGGCGTGGATGAGTTGTCAGACGACGAGGCCGCCAACCCATTCTTTGCGCCGACGATGGCCCTTGAGGACGGCGGGGTGTACCGGTCCACTGAGCCCTACCTCTCCCAAGATACACACCGGTGGGTCGTTGCGCATTCCACGCCCATTATCCTCTCCAGCGGCCGTCGCGCAGGGTTGCTGCACTTTGAGATTCCCCTGGACTGGTTTGCCGTCAAGGTGATGGACACAGGATTGAGCGGGGCCTATTCATTCCTGCTCGATCAGGATGGCCACGTCCTGGTGCATCCCCAATTGGACCAGTCTGGTGAAGCTGCACCATCCGGCACCACATCTAAAGCTGACGAGCTGCATGGTTTTCCACATGCGACTGCCTGGGGCGCCGCCGACTTTCGAAGGATGGCATCCGAGATGCTCCAGGCTCATGCTGGAACAACCAGCTACACCGATGCAGTCGACACCTATGAAGTGGTGTTTCAGCCGGTCTTCGATGGCCACTGGATCCTGGCCACGGTAATGCCCCACGCGGTCATCTATGGGCCAGGCGCGGAATTGCTGCGTTACACGCTGATTCTGGTGGTGCCGCTGCTGGGGCTCGCGTTGGCGTTGATGATCTGGTATGGGACGCGGCTGCTCGCTCCGTTGCGGACGTTGGCTACGGCATTGCGCGCCGTCGGAGCTGGCCGGCTCCAGACCGTGGGGATTACCGGTTACGGCGAGATAGGTGAGTTGGGACGAGCGTTCGACCATATGGCTTCCGAGCTGGATAGCTCGTTGCGGAAGCAAGTCGAAGTCGAGGCAGCTCTGCAACACCAGGCATTGCACGACGTCCTGACGCAGCTGCCAAACCGAGCGTGGCTCCAAAAGCGACTCGTCGAGGCTATCGGTGCGGCCGAGCACGACGGACGACCCTGGGCGCTTTTGCTGCTGGACCTCAACCGTTTCAAAGAGATCAACGACACGCTCGGCCACGATGCGGGGGACCAAGTACTGCAGGAGATTGCGCGGCGACTCGAGGCCGAGCTACGCTCCTGCGACGCCGTGGCGCGACTTGGTGGCGATGAATTCGCCATCCTGCTGGGAGACACCGATGCGATCACCGCGCCACGCGTTGTCGCGCGCCTGATCGAGTTGCTCGAAGCTCCGCTGCCGTTAGACGGACACGACGTTGCGGTTGGCGCAAGCATCGGCATTGCGCTCTATCCTGAGCACGGGCGAGACGTGCTCACGCTCATGCGCAGGGCTGACGCGGCCATGTATTTGGCGAAACGTTCTGGCGGCGGATCCGCACTCTCGGCGCCCGATCAGGAGCCAATCGCGACCGAACGCCTAGCACGTCTCGGAGCGCTCCGACAGGCGATCTCGAGCGAGCAACTCACCTTGTATTACCAGCCGATCGTCGACTGCGACTCGCAGGATGTGGTTGGCGTCGAGGCACTCGTCCGCTGGCAGCACCCCCAGTATGGCCTCGTTCCACCCGACGACTTCATCCCGTTTGCCGAGCAGACGGGGTTGATCAAACCACTAACGCGATGGGTGCTCGGCACCGCGCTGCGGCAGTGCCGGGCGTGGCAAGATGGCGGCCTGGATCTGAGAGTCGCGGTCAACCTGTCTGCGCACGACGTCCAGGATCTGAGCCTGCCCGGCCTGATCTCACGACACCTGGCGGATAGTGGCGTGGAGCCCAGTCATCTCACCGTCGAACTGACCGAAACCGCCTTGATGGCCGATCCTGAGCGCGCCTTGAACACGCTTGCGCGACTTGGTGACATGGGAGTCGAGATTGCCATCGACGACTTTGGCACCGGATACAGCTCGCTGAGTTACCTAACGCGGCTACCGGCGCACCAGCTCAAAATCGATCGAGCGTTCGTCAGCGGTCTTGCCGATGAGACGCGCCAGACCGCAGTGGTCCGTTCCACGATCGAGCTCGGGCATACCCTCGGGCTGAAGGTTGTCGCCGAGGGTGTGGAAGACGAGGTGACGTGCGAGCTTCTGTCCGATCTCGGCTGCGATCGTGTACAGGGCTACCACTTCGCCCGGCCAATGCCCGCGCGCGATATTGCACGCTGGTGCACCGAACGTCGCGACCTGGGTGGTGAGCATTCTCTGGCGGCCTAGCCGTCCGCGAGTGGGGGCGTAATCGTTTGCCTGCTGATGACACTGAGGACGTCCGCGTGGGGGCTTGAAACGGGGTCTAGCGTGGAGCCCCCGACCGCTCCGCCTGGCGTCACAAGGCGCGAGAAGCTAGCACACGGGGCAGGGTTAATGAGTGGACAACTGGACTCGGTTTGGGTCACGCCTCACCATGCCAGGCGTGCAGACCTTCTTTGATGCCGTAGTAGACGATGACAAGACCAGCTAACGGGTCGGCCCACCACCAGCCGAGAACCGCATTGCCCACAAGGCCAACCAGAACCGCGCCCGCGAGGTAGGCGTCCACCACCGTTACATGCGACTCGGTTTGAAGTACCGGGTTATCGAGCGCCTTGCCGGTGCGGCCCTTCCCATAGGCCAGGAGCAGCATTGTCACGAACGTCAACGCTAGCCAGATGACGCCGGCCGGTGATGTTCCTGGCCGTACGCCGGCCAGGAGCGTGTATGCGGACTGCGCCAGGATGTACAGCGCCAGGGCAAGGAAGGCTGCACCGATGAGGCGTAAAGCCTTCCGCTCTCGATCCGGAGTAGCGCTTTGCCGCAACTGCCAGACAACAACCACTGAAGCAAAGATCTCGATGACGGAGTCCAAGCCAAACCCCGCCAGCGCGACGGAGTGTGCGTACCAGGCTGCAATCAGCACAATCCCGCACCCAACGAAATTCCAGCCCAAGGTGGCGTACTCCAACCACAAGCCGCGCCGTAGAAGCTGACTTTCAGATGGCGCCAAAGCACTTGCGCTCGTCACAGGCTGCGGAGTGTACGGGTCCACAGGCGCAGCGAATGGAACAGCAAGCTCTGAGTTGTCACTTCACCAGGCCCCGCACGAACAGAACGATCCACACACTCAGCAGCAGCCAAATGGCGATCATCACGACCGCCCCGATGCGGCTGACAGGCCGCTCCGATCGCTGGTTTGCACGTTCCCGACAGTCGGCTAGTACGTTGGCAGGAACCATCCGCATCACCAGGGCAATTCCAGCCGGCACGACGATCAGATCATCGAGGTAGCCAAGCACGGGAATGAAGTCGGGGATCAAGTCGAACGGGCTGAGCGCGTAGGCAACCACCCCAGCGGCTACTACCTTGGCGTACCAGGGAGTTCGAGGATCGCGCGCCGCAAAGTACAGCGTGAGGGTCTCACGTTTGAGTATTCGAGCGCGTTCCTTCAAATTCTTGATCATGCTCTCATCGTGATCATAGGCCTGCCGAAGATTCAACATGAGCTGACCTTCTCGGTCACCGAGATCGCGTTCAGCTTGGCGCGCACCTGTCGCATGAGCTACGGCACCAGCTGCGACTGCGACTGAGACGAGACGAGTCCCGCCAGGAGTACAACGTCGAACAGCTGCACGGGCCGACGCGGCAAGACGCCCTGGCTTATCTCGCTGACCTCAATACTGATTTGAGGTCGGCGACTGGCCCGAGGTGCGTCAGCTTGTCGGGGTTGACGATCGAGCTGATGCTTGAGATCTGCCCGCCGGCGATATCGAGCGCCCACACGCCAATCAGCCGTTGCTGCCCGTCGAGAAGGAGCGCTCCCGCGCCGCCGTTGACCTCGACGGGGCGGAACGACACGCCCGGCAGGCGCGTGACCAGGCGTGACCAGTTGATGAGCGTGCGCGCGACACGGTTCGGTCCGCGCAGCGACCGCGCAAGCGCCGGAACCTTGCCGCCACCGTCGCCGGTCAGCTCCACGTCGTGAGCGAGCAGCACCTCGAGCCCGGCGAGATCGCCTTGCTGGGCGGCCGCGAAGAACCGCCGTGCCAGCTCGTCGCGCTGCTCGCGCGTCGCTTGGAAGCGGCGCCGGCGCTGCTGAACGTGGCGTCTGGCGCGGGTGGCGAGCTGGCGCACGTTGTCCTCGCTTTTGCCGACGATCGCCGCGATCCCCGGATAGCCGTAGTCGAACACATCATGAAGCAGTAGCACGGCTCGCTGCACAGGTGAGAGGCTCTCCAGCAGCACCAGCATCGCCAACGACAGCGAGTCGGCTGTCTCAGCGTGCCGGGCCGGATCATCGTAGCTGTCGGTGATGATCGGCTCTGGCAGCCACTCCCCCACGTAGCGCTCGCGACGGGCGCGCGCGGAGCGCAGCTCGTTGATCGCCAGCCGGGTGGTCACGGTGGCGACGAACGCGCGCGGCGATGCGATTTCCTCGCCGGCATCAAGCGTCTGATGCACCCGCAGCAGCGCTTCCTGGACCACGTCCTCGGCCTCGCCAACGCTGCCGAGCATCCGGTAGGCAATCGCAAACGCGAGCGGCCGCAGCTCGTCAAGCAGGCGCTCGCGTTCGGTCATGTTGCTGCAAACCCCTGTCGCCAGCTCGGGTGCGCCGGCCGCCACGCCAGCTCGCGCTTGGCCTTCGCGTTCGATGCGCCGCGGGCATCGGTCATCATCACCACGCCGGCCTCCCCGGCGAACAGCCGCCCGATGAACCGCGGCAAGCGCATCGGCTTCTTGGCGCCGAGCTCCTGAGCCAGCGCTGGCAGCCACTCGGCGACTGAGGCGGGGTCATCGTCGACAACGTTGTAGACACCTCGACTACCGTGGGCGACCGCCGCAACCGTTGCCTCCGCCGCGTCGGCGACGTGGATGAAGGACCACACGCCGCCGCCGTCGCCGACCACCGGGAACTTGCGCCTGCGGACGAGCTCGAACTGCTCCTCGCCCGGCGCCAACGATGTGCCGGACCCGTAGAACGCGCCGTAGCGC
>JBPCIO010000165.1:0-6502 GCA_051006215.1 Chloroflexota bacterium | reverse complement strand
CGTCCTTCTCCATGACGATGTCGACGGGCAGCGGCTTGAAGCGGGGCTGCACCTGGAAGCCCGCCGGAAGGACCCGCGTGCCCGGTTGAAAATTGGCAAACAGGCCCTGCCCGCCCTCCGGCTCATGGTAGGCGGGGACGAGTACCGCTTGATCGTGGCTCACGTGCATGCCTTTCGATGTTCTGCTTCGATTGATTCGATCAGCTGGAAGGGAGCTGTCGCCGACGTCCGTCTCTCCCTCGTCGAGGGGCGCACCGTCTTCACGCCTCTTTTCTCATTTACGTCAAGAAGCAGCGTTGTTTGTTGCCTGGAGCGAGTCTTCACTCACGAGCATGACATCGTCCACTCGTGCGAGGCCGCCTGGCGGATTGTCGGCGAACAGCTGATCGACGCCGAGCGGCGCTCCATACTGGTAGACCCGGTTTTCGCCCCAGGGCTCGCTGTGCATCTGGCCAGTCGTGTCGACGACGTTGTAGCTCGACTGCAGCGGCTTGCCCCGCGCGCGATCGGCGAGCCAGTCGGCGATCATGGGGAAAAACGGGCTGCCGAGCTGGGACGAGCGCGACCCGCCCATGCCGTGCTCCTCGCCGGCATACATCACCAGCGTCTTGGGACCGGGCACGCCGTTGAGGTGCTCGACCGTGCACGCCACGTCGCTAAGCGAGTCGTCCTCGCCCGCCATGACGAAACAGGGCATGTGCAGTTTTTATGCTGAGCTCCATCACATTCATCTTCGCCATCACGGCTTCGAAGGCGGTCTCATCGTCGACGCCCGTCATGTACATGAACCGCTGCTTGAAGGTCGGTGACGCCATCTCAAACAGCGGCCAATTGTGCGGTTGCAGGCAGGTGTACATCACCGCGTAGGCCGCAAAGCGCGGTTCGGCCGCTGCCATCTGGGTCGCCCAGAACGAGCCAAACGACAGGCCCCAGACCATGATCCGTTCCCCGTCCACCTCGGCCCGAGCCGCCATCGCGTCGAACGCGCCGATGCCGACCTCGCCGTAGCGGTCAGGGTCGTACCAGACCTCGCGCGCCAGCGACGTGCCCTGCCCGGGGCCGTCGAGCATCAGGCAGGCGAAGCGGCGACGCAGGAACCGGTCAGCGGATGCGTTGATCTGCAGTTCCTTGAACGCGTCCATGCCCGAGACCATCACCAGGCAGGGCAGCCTGCCGCCCGTATAGCCCGGCGGCAGGTGGAACAGTCCGGCCAGTGTTTGGTCGCCACAGGGGATCTCGACCGCCTGGATGCGGTGATCGGCAAACTTCGCGAACTCGGCGAAGCAGTCCGTCTTCTTGCGCTCCAGGGCGAGGTTGAGGTCGGTGTTGGAAAAGATCGGCCGCTGCGCCGCTCCGTACATCACTGAGGCCGAAAAGAAGCCGTCGCCGGCAGTCACCTCATGGCCCTGCGCCAGCGATGCACGCGCCTGAAGCTCGTAGCGGCGAGCAAGCCGGGCGAACTCGCGGGTCATGTCGTCCCAACGGTGGATCAGCGCCTTGAGGCCCATGACCGGCCCTCGATGATCGGCGCTCATCGGTGCCGCGTAATATTGCAGGCGGGCTGGTCGAACTCCGGCCCGACGTCTCGATCACTTTGTCGAGCAGCCAGCGCTGGTCGCGGAAGCGGTCGACACGGCGTTGCAGCGTGTACGGGGTAGTCGGCATGTGGGTTCTCCGAACTGAGGTGGGCTTCTATCGCAATGCAAACATACGTACGCAATCACTTGTTTGCAAGCATATGGTTGCATTTTGCACGTGGTTGGTCGCCAGGGGGGCGTGACAAAGCCCCTCCGCTCTCAACCCACGCGTGATCGCATCCTTGCCGAGGCCCGGCGGCTGTTCGCCGAGCAGGGCTACGAGCGCACCACGATCCGCGCCGTCGGTGCGGCAGCCGAGGTCAACCCCTCGATGGTTGTGCGCTACTACGGCAGCAAGGAAGACCTGTTCGCCACCGCAGCGACCATCGACTTCCGCATGCCCGACCTCGCCGCGGTGCCGCGTGAGCAACGAGGCGAAGCCCTGATCAGACACGTCATGGAGCGCTGGGAAGCGGGGGACGAATTGCCCGCGCTGCTGCGCGCCGCGGCGACTCACCAAGCCGCCCAGCGGCGCCTGGCGGGCGTCATCGAGCAACAGGCCTCCCCTGCGATCATGCGGGTTTTGCCCAAGGACCGAAGCCAAACCCGGCTGGCAATGATCGTCATACAAATCGCGGGCCTGGTACTCAGCCGTTACGTGCTAGAGCACTCGCCGGTCGCGACGCTCGATCGCGCGGAACTGATCCAAGTGGTCGGCGCCGCTGTCCAGAGTCATCTGCAGTGAACGCGATCATCGCGTCGCCTTGCCACTGGCCTTCCACGAGGCCGACTTGTTGCATTTCCTCGTAGGGCCCACTTTGGGCCTGCGGGACCTCGGGAACTACTCCCAGAAGCACCAATCCCGCGGGAGCAACCATGTCAGCACGCTCGCATTTCCAGACATATCAACCCGTCCGTAGCCGCAGTGCGGATCGGTGTTGAACGATTTGTATGCCGAGCCTTATGACCCCGATCGACCGTGGTTGGCTTCGACGAGCGACCGCTACAACTGCTGGGGGAGACGCGTACGCCAGTGCCGACCGCGCCAGGCCGAGTGCGTCGCCAGTATTAGGCACCTGGGTCGTGCTGGCCCAGACGGCTGCGGCCTGGTTCGGCGCTGGCTTCATCGCGGGCTTTCAATCCTGCTTGGGGCTGCCGTCGCCCGCTGTCTTCGTCCCCCCGTCCCCACGGCGATCATTCTCCAGCACGGCCCACACTGCGCGGGAGTGCAGAGAAGAGGGCCAGCAGGATGCAAAGCGCGAGGCTTGCCTCGGCGCTGACGAAGGCTAGCACGACGGTCACGCAATAAATGAGCGGCCCGAACCGGTATGCCTGCGTTACGCCCTGCACTACCCGCTCGTCCGCGTCAGGGCCGAGCAGGCGCCGATCGCGCGTCGCGTAGGCCCACATGATCAGGATGGTGAGGAAGCTGAGCCCGTAGGCCAGGTAGACCGGCCACGACTCAAGCAGGGCGTGGACGAGGCCGTCAAGGAGCCCGGTAGGGTCGGGAGCGCGCAGGTCGAGGGCGAGCAGCGTGATGGCCACGGCGAAGACGCCGTCGCTGAAGGCCTCCAGCCGCGCAGTGTCGACCCTCCCGTCCAATTTCTCGCCCGCATCCCTGACCATGCTGTTCTCCAACTGTCGGTTTTCGTCTGTAAGACCATCCGCGCCGAGGGGGCGCACTGACGCCGTGCCACGGCGCGACGGCGGCTACGCCGGCGTGCCGGGCGTGTCCCATCCCGCGAAGACCTCGAGCTTCTCGTCCGGGCCAGGCGCCGTCGCACCGCATCGTCGCCTTCTGCCACGCGCCAGGATGCCGTCGGTGTGTTACATCACGTCGCCACCGGATATCGTCCGCATGCCTTCGGACACACCGATCGTCCGTCGCCGGTGGCCGATCAGGTGTCGCGTTTGGGGCCGAGCACTGCGGACAGCGTCGCGGCGTCAGTTTGCAACGACCCGCCGGCGAACGCGAGGGTGGCGATGGAGCGCGCGGCCGCCGCATGATCGCCCGATCCGCACGCGTCCGTCACCAAGACCGGGATGTAACCCAGGTCCGTGGCGTGACGCACGGTCGGCTCGATCCCGATCTCCAGCGCCACGCCGACGATTGCGAACGCACTGATCCCGCAGTCGCGCAGGGCGATGTCAAGCGGCGTGCCTTCGAACGCGGACATGGTGATCTTATCGAACACCGCCTCGCTCGACCGGGGAGTGAGCTCGGGCACGATCTGAAAGCCCGGTGAGTCGCGCTGCAAAATCGGTTTCAGGTCGACCACACGGTTCACCCGCTGCCAGGCCATCGCGGTGCGCAACTGCGCGACGCCGGCGACCTCCAGCGGAAGCCACACATGGCGGGTGAAGAAGGTGCGAACGCCGGCGTCGCGCGCGGTCTGCACGACCGCGGCAACGCGACGCGTGATGTCCGCGCCGTCCGGCATCTGGCTCACGACGCCGACCTGCATGTCGTACACGAGCAGCGCCAGGCGTCGCGGGTCGCAGACCTGGTCGAGCGTCAGTGGGATGTCAAGCCCGAAACCGTGCTCCATGGCTGTCCCTCGTTCACCCGGCGGCGGCCGGCGTGCGGTCGTACGGCTCGCTCACGTCCACGGTCGGGGTGAACAGGCTTTCCAGCGGGAGCGGCGCCATGAGCGGGATGCAGGTCCACTCGAGGTAGCCGGCCTTCGTCAACGGAAAATCGGCCAGGTAGCGCTGGGCGTCGGCGACGCTGTCCAGCTCGAACACGATGACGACGCCCGGTTCGTCGGCGCGCGCATAATTCTCCCGGACGACGCCGGCCTTCCACAGACGCCAGACGTTGGCGACCTCCTGCGGCAACAGCGGCGTGATCGTGTCCATGGTCACGCCAGGCTTGAAGCGATCATAAGCAAAGATCTTCATGATGACTATCTCCTTGTGGTTTGAGCGAGGACTGGATCACGGGCGCCAGCGCCGACTGGATCTCCTCCGCTTGGTGCGACGGTCCTTGGCTGCCCCTGACTGCAGATGGGGGGGGTCTGGGTGTTCATGGGCCTGTCTTTTCTGACCTGTTAGCGGGCGGGCGTCCCCCGATGGCACGCCACACCAGATCGGCTGTCCGCTCAGGCCAGCGCGCAGGAGGAGGTGCGCCCGCAAGGGCTCGCCCGTACCAGCAGCCGGTGCACATGGTCACGGCGACTTCGAGGTCGGCGTCGGCATCGACCATCCCCAGCCGCTGCGCCCATTCGAGGATGGACTGGAGCCGCAGGCGGCGAGGGGCGATCACCCGCGCTCGGTAGCCTGCAAGCACGTCGGCCGCGGTGCGCTCCTGGAGCATGGTGCCGACCAGCGACAGTCGACCGGGCTGGGACACCCCTCGCTGAAAGTCGGCCAGTTCAGCCACCAGGGCGGTGAAGGGGTCCCGCATCCGATCCTCGGCGGCTGGCACCTCACTGCTTTCTCCGATGTTGGCGACCGCGGCGGCCGCGAGGTCGGCCTTGTCTGGCCAACGGCGGTACAGCGCCTGGCGGCTGGTACCTGCCTCCTCGGCCACCCCAGCCAGAGACATGGATTCGTAGCCACACAAGGCCAGGTGGCGTGCGGCCGCGACCAGTACGCGGGCATCGATGCTGGCATCACGGGCCCGACCGTGCCGCCGCGCCACGCTCAGGCCCCCAACGTTATTACGTTCCACATCAGTCGTGTAATGTATTTAATTCGCCCGCGTCAAGGGGATGTGGCCGCAGGGCTCATCCGCTACGTCGCCGCCGCACCGCACTTAACGGGTTCGCTCGCCTACCAGGCCGCCGCCCCTGTGCCCACCGGGACACCACCGTAGACGCGTTTCAGAAAAGGTAGCCGCCAACGGGGATGGGCGGGGCCGGCCGTTCCCGCTCACCGAGCTGCTCGAGCACGTCGCGTTCGATCCGTATACAGATGGCGGTCAGCAGCACGTCCTGGACGCGGTTCTCGAATGGATCCTCGGTGACGACGGCGGTGCGCTCAACAAGACCGAAGACCGCGCCGATCGGGACGGCCATCCACGCGTAGGCCGCAAGACCACCGACCAGCGTGAATGGAAGGAGCAGCACGAACAGATCGACGAACGTCCGCGCGAAACCGAATACGGCCGCGGGATAGGGGTTGTCTTGATCCGCTCGCACAGCGCCTGTTGTTGGGCGAGTTGGGGCAAGAGCTGTTCGAGCTGGAAGTTGTCGAAGCTGGCGAAAAAGCCTGCGCCGTAGCAGGCGAAGATATCGCGGCTCTGCCACTGTAGGAGCAGACTTGCTCGCGCCTGCGCCGCCAGCACTTCGGCATGCTCGGCCAATAGCAGATGTCGCAGCACTGCCACCGTCCAATCGTCCTCCGCCGATTGCCCGCGCAGCTCGAGGCGCAACGCGTTCGTCCATGCCACCTGTCGGCGCACCATCCGAGCCTGCCACGCGGCAATCGCTGACACATCGGCGTCCGCACGGAGCTTTTTGCTGTCACCGAGCGTGACCACGATTCGGGTGAGGTTGCGACTGGCAGCACTAATCTGAGCCCAGCAATTGGAGGCATCCCACCACCGCTGATAGGCACTGTTAGCTCGAAATCCGAGCAGGATCGAGAGCGCGGTGCCGAGGACCACGGCCAGCGTGGGCGGCAGGGCAAGCCAGACGAGGCCGGCCACCGGTACCAGTAGGACGGCTGCGATACCGGCGACTGCCCAGGACCAGTTCGAAGCGCGCGTATGGCAGGACGGAGATGGGCGAGAAGGTGCGTTTGACGATCAAGGTTGGTCCGTTGCGACGTCCGCGCCAGCACACCGGCAACGCACGCTGGGCTCAGCCATAGTGCGGTGGAGGCAGGATGGGACGGCCGGCTCGCACCGCGTCCACCACCGCCCGGGCATCGGCCAGGCGGTACTCCTCGCCGTAGACCGCGCCGGGCCGGCGCGGCGCTTC
>JBPCIO010000164.1:0-5807 GCA_051006215.1 Chloroflexota bacterium | reverse complement strand
GCCGAGAGTGGCGGCCTGGATTGCGAGCATCGAGTAGAAGAGCTCCACCGCGACGGGGGCTGACAGAAACCACCTGTGCTGGGGGCGAGGGTCACGGCTGGTGCGCCTGGCCCCAGTTAGGATAAATCGTGAGAGGTCGATGCTCACCTTGCGACTTACCCGCGTACCCATCGTGGGCCGCGTCGTACTGGTGTTGCTGGATGTTACATGGCGCGCGGTCCAGACGTAGGCCCTCTGGGTGGCGGCGGCGGTAAATCGCAGAGCATGCGCGATCTGGCCGGCAGCGACCTCATCGTAGCGGACCAGACCGGGTAGGATCGGCAACCCGGCCGCATCGGCGGAGGTCCAGCCGGCGGGCCGCAATGTGTCAAGGCCAAGTTGGAAGAGCGCGCCCGAGCCGGCGCTCCAACTCCCGTCCGGGTTGGGGTAAGCCGAGTAGAGCTCGTACAGTGTGCAAGCGCCGCTGTCGACGACCAGCACGTGGCGATCGCCGGTCGAGCTCGGGCCGCCCTCGATGGGCGCCGACGCAGGTATAGGATATGGGCCTGGGTCGCTTTCGTCGGCGTAGGTGAAGCTGACGGGGACTCGCGGCTGCGAGCCGGGCACGATCACGAACGGGATTCCGTTTGGCGCCCCGTTGTAGACGGTTCCGAAATCCGGGTGCAGCCCGGTACTACCACCCATACTGGCGACATAGCTCGCCGACAGTGGACTCACCGGGAGCGTATCGACGCGAGTGTTCCAGATGTTGTCGGCGGGCAGTACTGGACAGCCGCCGAGGGTCGGTCCGGCGACGACCTGGGTTGGCACCGATGTCGCGGTCGGCAGCGCTGGCGTGCTGGTGGGTGAGGCGGTCGGCGCGGCTGGCGTGCTGGTGCGGGTGGGTGAGGCGGTCGGCGCGGCTGGCGTGCTGGTCGGCGTGCGGCGGCGCCAGCGGCTCGAGGCCGAGCCGCTCGGCGTCGACACTGCAGCCGACGCTGGCGCCGCGATCGCGCCCATCAACAACAGCACGGCTGCACCCGTCAACCACGGGGTCCCACGCCTGAGCCGCCGGCGAGCAGATCCCTCCTCGGCCATATCCTCAGCATCCCCCTCCAGCCCGCATCCTTCCAACTTGTCGCCAGCCATGCACTGCTCCTGACTGGGTTGGCGGCAGGATGTGTGCCGAACGCACACGCGCTACGCGCTGGGCAAGCCGCCGTCTGAGCCAGGACTGCCGCTCTCTTCCCGCGGCGCCAGGTTCGAAGGCGCGGTGGCAATCATGTACCCCTTGCCGCGAACCGTCAGGATGCCCGGCCCCGAGCTCGACACGCGCCGTAGCTTGAGCCGGAGTCGGCCGATGTGCACGTCGATCAGGTGGTCTGTGCCCATGTCCTTATAGCCCCAGACGAGTTGGCCCAGCGTCTCGCGGGAAAGAACCTCGTCAGGACGCCTCGCCAGCGCAACGAGCAAACGAAACTCGGTCGGCGTCAAGTGCACAGGCTTGTCGTCGAGTGTGACCGTGGCTCGTGACAGCAAGATAAACAGATCGTCAACACGGATCTGATCGCTCGGCGTTGGCACCACCGCATGCACGCGCGAAGCTCGACGCAGCACCGCTTCGACACGTGCTTCAAGCTCTTCAAGCTCGAACGGCTTGGCAATGAAGTCGTCGGCACCCAGCTTGAGGCCCAGCACTCTATCGACCTGTTGCTGGCGAGCGCTACAAATGATGATTGGGGCGTTGGTGATCGCCTTGAAGGCGTTGGTTAATACCAGGCCGTCGGTGTCAGGCAGCCCCAGGTCGAGCAAAATCAGATCCGGATCTATCTGCCCGATGACGGACCGTGCATCACTGCCAGATTCGGCAATGCTGACGTGATACCCGCTGCTGACGAGAGCCTTGGACAGCGAACGGGCCATCTCCGGGTCGTCCTCTACCACCAGGATCGTCGTCGCCACTCTCCAACCCTACATCGTGCGTGCCCTGACACGCCGCGTCGAGCGCGCACGCCTGGCCCCTGGTACGCCGACAGCTTGAGCGGCTATCCTAACGCTTCGCAGCCGGGCCAACGTTGTCCCTCTGCGCCCGAGTAAACCCGAAGGTCTCAGGGTGGGTGCACGATGACGAAGGCAAACAACAGCGCACACGCTCGACGGCTGCCATTTAGCAGCCTGCCGGACGCAAGCGGGCTGTACGATCCGCGATTCGAGCATGACGCCTGCGGCGTCTCGTTCGTGGCCGACATCAAAGGGCGGCCAAGCCATGACATTGTGGCGACCGCGCTCGGCGCGCTGTGCAATATGGAGCACCGCGGAGCTCAGGGGGCCGAAGCCAATACTGGCGACGGGGCTGGGATCCTCATCCAGATGCCCGACCGGTTCTTGCGGGCAGCGGTCGGCTTCGAACTTCCGCCACGCGGCGCATACGGTGTCGGGTTGTGCTTCCTTCCAGCCGATCTGACCCTGGCCCAGGAATCTATCGACCTGCTCGAAGCCATCATGCTCGACGAGGGGCTTCGGGTTCTCGGCTGGCGCGAGGTGCCCGTCGACGAATCGAGCATTGGCGCCACCGCCAGGAGCGTGATGCCCAGCTTCCGGCAGGTCTTCGTGTACGACCCGCAGGGCGCGACGGGTATCGACCTGGACAGAAAGCTCTTCGTCGCTCGTAAGCGTTGCGAGCACGAAATCCCCCAGGACCAGGCGGTGTACTTCCCATCCCTGTCGAGCCGCACGCTTGTGTATAAAGGCATGCTCACCACGCCCCAGCTTGCCGAGTTCTTCCCCGACCTGGCTGATCAGCGCATCATTTCCGCGTTGGCCCTGGTCCACAGCCGTTTTTCTACGAATACCTTCCCGTCGTGGCCGCTCGCGCATCCCTATCGGCTGATCGCCCACAACGGTGAGATCAACACGCTGCAGGGGAACCGCAACTGGATGCGGGCGCGGGAGGCGCTCATGCAGGCTCCGGCCATACCCGGGCTGGAGCGTGCATTCCCGATCATAACGCCCGAGGGCTCGGATACCGCCAGCTTTGACGAATGCCTCGAGCTGCTGCATCTCGCTGGTCGGCCGATCTGGCACGCGGTGCTGATGATGATCCCTGAGGCCTGGGAGAACCACGCCACCATGTCGCCCGAGAAGCGGGCGTTCTATCGTTTCCATGCTTCGCTGATGGAGCCGTGGGACGGGCCCGCGTCGATCGCGTTCACCGACGGCTCCGTGATCGGCGCCGTCCTGGACCGCAACGGCCTGCGGCCGAGCCGCTACTGGGTCACCGACGACGATCGCGTGATCATGGCCAGCGAGACGGGCGTCGTCAAGGTCGATCCGAGTCGGGTAGTGAAGAAGGGTCGCCTGCAGCCTGGTCGTATGTTCCTGGTGGACACTGAAAAAGGGCGCATCGTCGACGATGACGAGCTGAAGGCCGATCTTGCCTCCGAGTACCCCTACGCTGAGTGGCTCGAGGCCGGCATGGTCAGCCTGAACGACCTGCCACAGCGCGTCAAGATGGTCTCGAGCGCCGAGTCCATACGACGCCGCCAGCAGGTGTTCGGCTACACGCATGAGGAGCTCAAGATCCTGGTGGCGCCGATGGCCAAAGCTGGGTATGAGGCGATTGGATCGATGGGCACCGATACGCCCCTGGCAATACTGTCGGACCGTCCGCGGCTGCTGTTCGACTATTTCCAGCAACTGTTCGCCCAGGTCACGAATCCGCCGTTGGACGCGATTCGCGAGGAGCTGGTGACTTCACTGTCGTCGGCTACGGGTCCCGAAGGGAACCTTCTCGCCCCCGGACCTGATTCGTGCCGTCAGGTAGACCTACCGTTCCCGATCATCGACAACGACGAGTTGGCTCAGCTCATTCATATCAATGCAGATGGCGACCGGCCGCATCTTTCTGCGCAGGTCATCTCAGGTCTGTACCGGGTCGATGGAGGTGGCGCCGCACTGCGCGCCGCGCTCGAAGCGGCCTGTCAGGCAGCCTCGGCGGCAATCGCGGCGGGAAAACGCATCCTGGTGCTCTCAGACCGCAACTCGGACCAGCACAGCGCACCCATTCCGTCGCTGCTGCTCACCTCAGCCGTGCATAACCATCTCATCCGCGACAAAACGCGCACCAAAGTCGGGCTGATCGTCGAGACGGGCGATGCGCGCGAGGTGCACCACATGGCGCTGCTGGTCGGTTATGGCGCCGCCGCGGTGAATCCATATCTCGCGTTTGAAACAATAGAGCTGCTCGTCGCGCAGGGTCTGTACGACATGCGCGGCGTCGATCCGCAAAAGGCGATCAAGAACTACGTCAAGGCGTCTGGCAAGGGCGTGCTCAAGGTGATGTCGAAGATGGGCACCTCCACCGTCGCCTCGTATACGGGCGCCCAGGTGTTCGAGGCGATCGGGCTGTCTGAAAAGGTCGTCGACCACTACTTCACCGGCACCGTGTCCCGACTTGGGGGCATCGGCCTGGATGAGATGGCCGAGGAAATCGCGCGGCGCAACCGGATCGCCTACGCCGATCGCCCCGACGAGCGTGCCCACCGCGACATCGATCTCGGCGGCGAGTACCAGTGGCGGCGTGAGGGTGAGTATCACCTGTTCAACCCGGATACTGTGTTCAAGCTGCAGCACGCCACGCGCGCCAAACGCTACGACGTGTACAAGGACTACACCCGCCTGGTCGACGACCAGTCCAAACGCTTGGCCACGCTGCGGGGTCTGTTTACGTTTCGTGAGGACCTGCGCCCACCTGTGCCCATCGACGAGGTGGAGCCGATCAGTGAAATCGTGAGGCGCTTCGCCACTGGCGCGATGTCGTACGGGTCGATCTCGAAAGAGGCGCACGAGACGATGGCGATCGCCATGAATCGGATCGGCGGCAAGTCGAATACCGGCGAAGGGGGTGAGGATGCTGACCGCTACAGTCCCGATTCCAATGGCGACCTGCGTCGGTCGGCAATCAAGCAGGTAGCGTCAGGTCGGTTCGGGGTCACGTCCGAGTATCTTGTGAACGCCGACGACTTGCAGATCAAAATGGCGCAAGGGGCGAAGCCAGGTGAAGGCGGTCAGCTGCCGGGTCATAAGGTGTACCCGTGGATCGCACGGACCAGGCACTCGACGCCGGGGGTGGGCCTCATCAGCCCGCCGCCTCACCACGACATCTACTCGATCGAAGACATCAAGCAACTCATCCACGATCTGAAGAACGCGAATCCCCGCGCGCGCGTGCACGTCAAGCTGGTGGCCCAGGTGGGCGTGGGCACCGTCGCCGCAGGGGTCGCCAAGGCTCGCAGCGACGTCGTCTTGATTTCCGGACACGATGGGGGTACCGGCGCCTCCCCGCTGACGTCGATCAAACACGCCGGGGCACCGTGGGAGCTCGGCATCGCCGAAACGCAGCAGACGCTGCTCAAAAATGGATTGCGCGATCGCATCGTCGTGCAGTGCGACGGCCAGCTCAAGACCGGTCGAGACGTCGTGATCGCAATGTTGCTCGGAGCCGAAGAGTTCGGATTCGCCAGCGCACCACTGGTTGTCAGCGGCTGCGTCATGATGCGTGTGTGTCACCTCGACACTTGCCCCGTCGGGGTCGCGACCCAAAACCCGGTCCTCCGAAAACGGTTCTCGGGCAAACCTGAGTTCGTCGTCACCTTCTTCGAATACATCGCTCAGGAAGTGCGCGAGCACCTCGCTGCGCTCGGCTTCCGTTCAATCGCTGAGGCGGTCGGGCACGCCGAGATGCTCGAGACAAAAGCCGCTATCGACCACTGGAAGGCGGACGGGCTCGATCTGACGCCCATTCTCACGCCGGCCAACAACCCATATCG
>JBPCIO010000163.1:0-34797 GCA_051006215.1 Chloroflexota bacterium | reverse complement strand
CAACCGTACCACGGGTACCACTCGTAGTAGTCAACCCATTCGTAACCCTGCACCTCTTGCTTGTTGCCCACGCCACTCATGAGCAGCCCGCGAAGCGCCTGCTGCTCACCCTTGGGAAGGGTCTTGGCGAATGCCTCCATCTTGGTCGAGAGTGATTTCGCGTCGGCATCCGTGAACTGCTGCTTTGCCGTCTGTTCTGCCATGCGTTTGTCCCCACCTGACTGGTATATCTATCGGCCTATGTAACTACCTGTTACTCAATCTTGAGCAATGACGCATAAACGATATTGCTTCGCAGTTGTGCCCCCTTTCGCCGACAACTTAGTCTACCATTTACACCATACGAAATCGGAGCCACTAAGACACGGGGTCATGTTAAGAGTCCGCCACGAGACGCCTCACTTCAGACTTTGTGCCGAGCCAGGGTCCTTCGCAGACCGGAATCTGGGGCTGATCGCGAGTCGCCTCGAGGGCGCGTATGGAGTTTTTGCGAATCTGCTGGTCGAGGATGTGCCAGCCGGTGAGCGCCTGGACGTGTACCTGCCCGAGGTGCTCGGAGTCGACGAGGTGGATGAGGCGCCCGAGTCGCCAACGTCGATCGTGGAGACGTATCGGCAGGATGCGCCAGGAGCTGGATTGGAGCGGGCGCTGCTCACCGTGCTCATCCGCGTGCGGGGTCGTGAGCTGCCCGCGCCAGCACTGCTCGTGGATGGCCTGCTAGCCGTCTGCACCAGTCGTTTGGCGCTCGGGGGACCCCGCGTGGGCACCACCGGCCCGCCGCCCGGACCTGGGCGCCCGCCCTCCGGACCCGGCGGACCTCCGCCGCGACCGAGCGGGCTGCCACTCACGCCCACGGCAACACCACCGGACGGGTTACGCGGCGGACCTCCACCCGGAGCTGGCGGGCCTCCAACCGGTCCTGGCGGACCTCCACCGCGCGCGGGTGGAGCTCCCGGCGGACCTCCGCCGCCGCAGCCCCTTTCGCCTCTGCTTCAAGCGAAGAACAGTCGCACACTGCCCCCGCTACACGCCTTTCTGAACGGCCCCACACCAGCCACAGCAACCTTGTATTACGCAGCCGCACCGAGTTTCGTGGAGTACCTCGTCGAGACGCACGGTGCTCGCCAATTCGGTCGCTTCGTGGCGCAGTTGAGCGCGACTGCGCCCGATCTTGCCGCCCAGGCGGTCTACAGCGTGAGCTTCGGCCATCTCGATGATGCCTGGCGCAAAACCCTCAAGCCACCGGCGGCCGGCGGAGTGATGAGCTTCCTGCGATCGCTGTTCCCGTACCTCCGCCCGCACTGGCTGAGCGTAGTGGAAATCATTCTCGAAATAGGCGTGGGAGTGGCCTACGTCACCTACGTCGCCACCGTCCAGCGCTCGCTGTTCGATGACGGGATCCTGAAGAACGACCTGGGCGTTGTGCTGCGCATCATTGCTTCGCTGATCGTGCTGTTTATTCTTAGCTCGCTTATTGCCTTGCGCCAGAATTACGCCACAGCCCGGGTGAGCCAGAGCGTCCTGCGGGATATTCGCCTGCGCATCTTCTCGCTCATTCAACGCCTCGACGCTGCTTTCTTCCAGCGCATGCAGACAGGCGACATCCTGTCGCGAGTGACCAGTGACCTGAGCATGATCGAGTTTCCGGTGGGCATGGGACTGGCACAGGGCGCACGCATGGTTTTGATGCTGGTGCTGGCGGTGGGTGCGCTGCTGTTTCAGAGCCCGCGCTTCGCGATCGTGCTGCTGCTGGCAACGCCCCTGTTCATGTTGACCGCGCATTATCTCGGTCCCGCCACTGCCCGGGCCAGCCGCCAGCGCCAGCAAAATCTGGGCGTCGTCACCAGCACGATTCAGGAAAACATCGGCGCACAACCCGTGGTCAAGGCGTTCGGCCTGGAAGCGCTCATGATCGAGCGGTACGCGCGGCAGTTGCAGACCCTGTTTCAGTCCGCTATCCGCTTCTCGCTCTTGACAGGCTTCACCGGCCTGGCCGCCCAAAGCATTACGACCGCAATCCAGCTGCTGGCCCTTGGGTTAGGTGCATGGCTGGTTATCGCCGGCTCGTCAACCCGAGTGGGCGCCTGGCTCACGGACGGCGCCCCGTTGACAGTCGGTTCCCTCCCGACGGTCCTGGCCTTGATGGCCCAGGTTGTCGCGGCCATGCAGGGCATGAACGGCTTGGTGCAGATGTTCCAGCAAGCCTCGGGACCGATGGATCGCATCAACGAAGTGCTCCGCACCCAACCCGCCATCGTCGACGCTCCGAACGCAAGTCCGCTGGCGCGCGTCTCAGAGTCAATCCGGTTCGACGGGATCTTCTTTGGCTATACCGCCGGCCAGCCGGTCGTGCATGACGTGAACCTGACTATTGCGGCTGCCAGTACGGTCGGGCTGGTGGGGCCAAGTGGTTGTGGCAAGTCGACGCTGTTGGGCCTGGTCCAGCGCTTCTACGATCCTCAAGCCGGCACGCTCAGAGTGGACGGCCTGGATGCGCGCCAGCTCACCGTAGCGTCGCTACGCGGTCAGATGGGTGTGGTGTTCCAGGACAGCATTCTGTTCAATGCTTCGATCCGCGAGAACATCCGCCTTGGCAAGCCAGGCGCCAGCGATGCGGAGGTCGAGGAAGCGGCCAGGCAAGCCGAAATGCACGAGATGGTTCTCGCGCTGCCGGACGGCTACGACACCCTCGTCGGCGAGCGCGGAGGGCGTTTGTCAGGCGGTCAGCGGCAGCGCGTCGCGATAGCCCGGGCTATGATTCGCGATCCCGCAATTCTGATCCTCGACGAAGCGACCTCGGCTCTAGACCCGACCACGGAAGCCGCCGTCAATGCCACCCTCCAGCGCGTTGGGCTTGGCCGAACGACGATCAGCGTGAGTCATCGATTGGCGGGGATCGCGCATGCAGACCAGATTTACGTGCTGGACCGAGGCACGGTAGTCGAGCACGGTACCCACCCGGATCTTCTGGATCAGGGAGGTCTGTACGCTCGACTCTGGGCCGAACAAACCGCGGCGGTCGCGACGGCCGGCACGCCAGCTACCCCGGACGTGGGCCGTCTCAAGAACATTCCTCTGTTCGACGGACTGGCCGTGGGCGAGTTGGCAGGGCTGGCCAGACGCCTACATGCCGAGCGCTTCGCGCCCGGCGACTCCATCATCACCCAGGGCGACGCAGGCGAGAAGCTCTACCTGCTCGAACATGGCCAGGTGGAGGTGGTGGCGGTCGATCCGGCTGGTGGCGAACGGCGATTGGCTACGCTTCAGCGGGGCGACTACTTCGGCGAAGTGGCTCTGGTGCGCGACGTACGACGTACGGCCACGATCCGAGCGTTGACGTCGACGTTGGTGGACACGCTCAGTAAACAGGATTTTCTGACCGAGATGGTCGCTGTACCGGCTCTTCGGACGGCAATTGAGCGCAGCGCAACGCAGCGAATGGGGCCACTCTCGACAGCCGTACGAAAGGCGTGACGCATGCAAGATGAAGCTCAGATGCTGGCCCAGGCCCAGCTGACAATTGCCGAGCAACAATACGAGATAGCACGTCTTCGCCGTGGCCGCGCGAACGATCGGATAGCTGAGGACGTGCGCGCAGCGCTCAACCTGGCTGCCGCTACCAGCGCGATCATCGCCCCCGTGACGCACTCTCGCCTGTTGGAGATGATCGTGGAGACAGCAGCGCGCATCATCGATGCTCAGGCTGTGTCCCTATTTTTGCTCGACGACACGAAGCAGGAGTTGGTTTTCGAGGTCGCTCTCGGGCAGAAAGCGGCCGAGGTAAAAAATCTCCGCGTGCCTGTGGGTAGTGGTCTGGCAGGCCTGGTGGCGGCGAGCGGTCAGCCAATGGCGATATCGGACGCTCAACACGATCCTCGTCATGCGTCCGATATCGCTCGCCGAGTTGGGTATGCGCCTCAGAGTATCCTGTGCGTTCCACTTTTCCACCTGGACGAAGTCATCGGCGTGTTCGAGCTGCTCGACAAGAGCAGCGCGCCCTCCTTTACGCCGATGGACATGGAGTTGCTCGGGCTTTTCGCCAATCAAGCGGCGGTGGCCATCGAACAGTCCCGTGGTCAGCGCAATCTGACTGCCCTGGTTGCCAACGCGCTGGCACTTCTGGCGGGCACTCCCGAATCGCAAACGCAGGTGTTCACGCAACGGGCAAACTCCGTGGCTGCGGGGATTCAGGACGACCCGGACTTTCGAAAGGCACTTCGACTGGCCGAACTCGTGCAGGACATCGTGCGGCAGGGCGAGCATGAGTCGCAGGCGTGCGAGGCGATTCTGCGAGGCTTCGCCGAGTATCTGCACTCGCAACCGCGATCGGGCGGTGCTGCGTGAGTGAGTCAGGCAGGCCCATCCGGCGACCTGCTTACTCTGGACAATTCGCGGTCGAGGTGCGGGCCATACTCAATCGGGTCGAGCCCCTGGATGCGGTTACGCGGGACTGGGCATGGGCAGGGAGTGACGGCGCCGGAGTGAAAGTCGCGGTGATCGACAGCGGTATCGACGCAAACCATCCAGCGGTGAACGGAGGCGTCAGGGGCTACGTTGCGATCAGTCAGGGTGATTCTGAACTGGTGTACGACACGAGTCCCCATCAGGACTCCTACGGCCACGGTACGGCGTGTGCTGGCATCATTCGGACTGTCGCGCCGCAGTGCGAGCTGTACTCCGTTAAAGTTCTCGGGGGCGGGCTGGGCGGCAGCGGCGCGGTGTTCGTGGCCGGCTTACGGTGGGCTATCGAGAACGGGATGCAGGTGTGCAACCTGAGTTTGGGCACTACCCGGCGCGAGTTCTTCGCCGTGTTCCATGAGTTGGCTGATCTCGCCTATTTTCACAACTGCATGCTGGTGACCGCGGCAAACAACATGCCGATTCCCAGTTTCCCATCGGTGTATGCCTCGGTGATTTCGGTCGCATGCCACGATGAGCCGGACCCATACCTGTTCTACTACAACGCCCAGCCGCCGGTGGAGTTCGGGGCACCGGGGATCGACCTGCACCTGGCGTGGTTGAATGGTGGCTGGATCACCGGCACCGGCAACAGCTACGCAGCGCCGCACATCACGGGCATCGTCGCCAAAATTCTCGGCAAGCACCCTGACCTCACCATCTTTCAGATGAAGACGGTCCTTCGCGCCCTGTCAGGCAACGTGGGCGCAGGCACACCAGGTGTTCGAAGCTTTGACGCCTAGCTTCGTGGCTGTAAAGAAACGTCTCGGTTTCGGCCGACCCTCGACCGAACGACGGCAGATGATCGCGACGAAGAATGGTTGAGCGCCTACGAAGAGGCGTTCCGACTCAGGCGGCGGAGCCCGTCCAGCTTCGGTCGTTCGCGACACTGCGATCTGTCTCCGCTCGTCGTTGCCGGACGGTGACCGTGAGGGCCGCGGCGACCAACACCGCGCCCGCGCCAAACCATACCCAAGTCGCCACGGCCCCGGCGGGAAACAGCGCACCGTGCAACCACGAAATGAAAAGCGTGCCAGCGTGTAGAGCAAACAGCGCAAGCAGACAGGGGGTCACCTCCGGCCAGGTCCTTCGGTCCGCAGAGGCACCGGCGCAAAACGCAAGTGCCAGAAACGGCCCGCTATAGGCCTGTACGAGGGTAGTCGTGACCGGCCACGGCCAGGCGGAAACCAGAGATTCGGTACCAGGAACATCGCGGCGCCAAGTAGTCCGAACACAACAGCATGGATCAGCAGCAGTCTTCGAAGCCAGCCGGGTGACGCGATTCTTGCGGTTTCATGCGCCGGGCGACGAGCATGCTTGACGAGGAGCCCGAGCGCGATCAGCGGATAGCTCAGGTAGGCCAGGAACCGCATGTAGCGGGGGTACGCTCCACGGCAAAGCCCAATCCACGTGTTCGGGTAGAAAAAAACCACACGCACCCACCCACAACGCGAGCGCGCCCACAGCGGCATACAAGGCTCGGTTTGCGCGGCTGATGCCGTGCGTCAGGTCCGCATCTCCGCCATACCTCCGGCTCAGCGCTGAACCTCCGCCGGAAACGGAGTCACGGCCACCATCGAAGTTCTCGCCTGGCCCGCGTCCGACACCAGGGCGAACCCCAGCCAGATTTCACCCGCGCCAAACAGAATTCCGCCGAGCACGAGGGCGAGCCATGGGATCGGACCCACGGGCTCGGGGGGCGTGATCGCCAGGACCACGCCAACAGCCAGCAGCACGGATGCGCCTCGTGGGAGCACCGCGGTGCGACAAAGAGCGATGGACAACACGAGGTAGCCCGGGATAAGACTCAGGGCGGTGAAGTAGAAGAGCAGGCTCGCGGGCGCTGCGAATGCAGCCCCGTTGGCGGCCATGGTCGCGGGAGCCGCGGCCGCGAGCACGGGCCACACGAACGCAGTGAGCATCCCGGTCCCCACGAATTGAGCCGTGCCGGCGAAGGCCAGAACGAAGCCGGCGAATCCAAGGGTTCCAAGATGTTCGCGGTGGCGCAGGTACAGCCCGATGAGTCCGAACAAGCTCAGCAGCGCACCGATGAAGTGCAGGCTGTGCGCTGGCACCCAGGCTGGGTGCTGGACGTGCTCAGCACCAAAGAACCCGGATACGGGATACAGCACGACCACGAACGTGGCGATGCACACGCCACCGGCCATCAGCGCGAGCCCGCTCAACCGAACCAGGCTCACGGTACTCACCGCGTCTTCCCAGAGTCCGCGCTAATGTCGGTCAGTCGCACAACCTACTCCCGGGCGGCGGTCGGCAACGCCCACGCGCATAGCTCACGCTATCTTACGCATCGCCCGGGTTGATCGTGATGACGCGCAGCGCAGCCTGGCTTGCGCCCGCAATCACCGTGTCCTTAGCGGGAGGCCTGAAGGGTTCGCCGATGTGGCTAACGGCGACCTGGCTTACTCTGAGCGCATGCGTTGGTTAGTTGTGCCGATACTCACCACGCTGATTCTCCTCGCGCCCGTAGGGCGGGCGGTTTGGGCGCGGGCGGCGGCGCCACGGCCGGTAATCCTGATTCATGGGTTTGCATCGTCGCCGGCAGCCTGGAGCGCCTATACGCGAGCGGAGGGATACCTTGCTAGCATCGGCCGACGCGGGTTTGCCGTCGGGGATGGACAGGCGCCAGGTCTGCTGCGTATGGGCGATCCACTCGACCCGGGCCAGCCAACAAGCACTGTCCTTGAGAACGCCTCGGCGCTGCGCGACTACATTGCGGGCGTGCGTCGGCTGACAGGAGCGGACCAGGTCGATCTCCTGGCCCACAGCATGGGCGGGCTGGTGGCGCGCGCGTACATCGATCGCTTCATGCCGAGGGGCGAGGTGGCGCAGTTGATTATGCTGGGTACTCCGAACGCGGGTACCGGCTGTGCGCAGCTCCCGTCGGCGGCCGGCCTGTATCTGCCAGCCGCCCTGGAGCTGCGGCCGAGCTACGTTGAGTCCGTATTCAACGCCCAGATCCGAGCACAGCATGGAGTTCCCTTTTTTCTGGTGGCCGGCATCGGCGTCGGCGCGCCACTCGGGTCCCCGTGCGCTGAGGCGCCCAGCGACCTGATTGTTGCTCGAGTGAGTGTCGCCGCGATCAGCGGGCAGGTGACCGAGGTGACGGCCCTCCACACGGACCTCATCGTGTCGGACGACGTGTTCCAAAAGGTGGTCCGGGCTCTCCTGCTGGCTCAGACCCCGGCGACCCTCACGGAGCAGCTCCCGGCCGCCGAGCCCGTCGAGCCGCTTGACTTCACGCGCGTGTTTCCGGGCCGCGTCGCTCCAGGTGAGCAGCACCAGGAGCTGGTGCAGATTGACGAGGTGGCAGTCGCCAGCTTTGCCCTGTTCGACCCCACCCGTTCGCTGACCCTGGAGGTGCGCGGGGTGAGCGGCGCCGTGCTGCTGTTGAGCGCAGACGCCAATGCATTGCGCCAGGTGGACGACCCGGCCAGTTTGGTTCGGATCGGATATGGCGTCGATCATCCCCGCCCCGGCCCGTGGCGGATTACGGTCAGCGCGACGCCACGCACCCCGCCCGACGGCGCCCCGTACGCTCTCAGCGCCCGCGTCCGTGGCGGCGCCCACCTCCGCGCGACCACCAGCGCCTCAGTGGTAACGATCGGGAACTCCGTGAAGCTGGCGGCCAACCTCCAGCTGGGGAATGAGTCCCTCAACCTTTCTGGGGCGACAGTGTGGCTGCGCGGAGACAAGAACACAAGCGACATGCTGCCTGTTTCCGTGCAGCACGACAGCATTGAAAGCGAGTGGCGACCCGAGGCGGCCGGAGTTTACGGCCTCGACCTGCTGGTCGAGGGAGTGCTGCCGGATGGCACTCCGCTGGAGCGCTCTGCATTTCTGAGCGTGGAAGCCGTTCAGGCCGATGTTGCACCACTTCGCGCGGTCACCGCGGGCCTCTACGTGGTGTCGCTCGCGCTGGCCAGCTGGGCTGGATTGGTAGGCTGGCGGTCCTGGCGCCGTAAGGCGTCTGCGACCCAATAAGAGGCGTCATTTCCAAGGCGTGTGGTGCGCTCCCGCGGGCGCGTCGGATGCAAGCGTTAGATGTGGGCCTAGCCGGTCGACCCAACACCTTTGGTGCATACGGCCGGCCGATCTCCGGGAGTTCTGGCGCATCCGCCTGGACCGTTTTGGCAGAAGCTTCCGGCAGTCCTTTGGTTCGCTTACACCATTCGCTCTACACACTAAGATCGACTGCTATGCTGAGCTTTGCCGCGCTTTCCCAGTGCTTCGAACAACTCGGGGACACGTCCAGCCGTAAGCAGCTGACCACGCTGTTGGCGGAGCTGTTGCGAGGTGTTACCGAAGACGAAATTGCCGAGGTCAGCTACCTGCTGCAGGGCCGCGTCGCGCCGTTGTACGAGCCGGTCGAGTTCGGGCTGGGCGAGCGCTCGGTCGAAAGAGCCGTCGCCCAGGCGTTCGGCGTGCCGCAAACCGAAGTTCATTTGAAAGATGCCGCCGCCGGCGATGTTGGCTTGGTAGTTGCCGAACTCGCCGAAGCCGCCGGCAAATCCGACACTGGTACCGACCGTCCGGTGCGCCAGGTCTTCGCAGAACTGCGTGCCTTAGCCAACTTGAGTGGCTCGGGCAGCGCCGAAGCGAAAGTCGCCGGACTGACGAGGCTTCTCGCTGGGCTTGACCCTATTTCCGGAAAGCACCTGGTACGCATCCCGCTGGGCACCAGCCGTCTGGGCGTGGGCGACGTGACCGTTTTGGCGGCGTTCAATGAGGCGCGCCTCGGGGGCACGAAGCTGGAAAGGCAGGTACTCGAGGACGCATACAACCGCACGTCCGACCTCGGACTGCTCGGCCAGACGCTCTGGCGGGAGGGCATCGAGGGGGTCGAGACGTTGCAAGTGATGGTCGGTCGACCAATCCGCCCCCAGCTCGCGGAGCGTCTACCAGACGTGCCGAGCCTGCTGGACAGGCTCGGCGGGAGCGCCCACGCCCAGCTCAAGTTCGACGGTGTGCGCGTGCAGCTCCACCTCGACCGCAGCTGGCCGCCGGGTGAGCAAGTGCGGTTGTTCTCGCGCAGCCTGGAGTCGATGACGAGCATGTTTCCTGAGCTCGTCGAGGGTGTCCTGAACCAGGTCCAGGCTGAGACAGCGATCCTGGATTCTGAGGCGCTGGCGTTCAACCCACTGTCCGAAGAATTCTTACCGTTCCAGGAGACCACCCGCCGACGGCGCAAACACGGCGTCAGCGAGCTCCAGGCAGAGCTGCCGATTAAAGCGATGGTCTTCGACATCATGTATCTCAACGGCAAGGCGCTGCTGGATCAACCGCTAGACCAGCGCATTGCCATCCTGATGTCGACGGTGCAGGGCACCGAGGTGCTGCAGGCCGAGCGCGGCGAAGTCCTCGCCGACGCCGATCGGCTAGAGGCGCTGTTCGAGAGCGCCCTGGAGCGCGGCCTCGAGGGTCTGGTCGTCAAGCGAATCGATTCGCCGTATCAGGCAGGTGCTCGAAATTTCAATTGGGTCAAACTCAAGAAACATTCACGCGGGGCGCTCGAAGATACGATCGACTGCGTCATGCTCGGCTATTTTCTGGGCCGCGGAAAACGAGCCGAGCTTGGTGTGGGCGCATTGCTGGTCGGCGTGTACGACAAGGAAGCCGACGAGTTCGTGACGGTTACGAAGATCGGTACTGGTCTGGGCGACAAGCAGTGGCGCGAGGTCGGCGAACGAGCTGCGCCGTTGCGGTCGGAGGAACGGCCGGGCAGGGTGCGCTCGACAATCACGCCGAGCGTGTGGGTTGAGCCCAAAATCGTGCTCGAGGTGCTGGCCGACGAGATCACGGAATCGCCGAACCACACGGCTGGGTACGCGTTGCGGTTTCCGAGGGTGATCCGTTTCCGCGATGCGGACAAACGACCTGAGGATGCCACAACCCTCAAAGAATTGGTCGAGTTGTACCAACAGCAGCCCGGCCGAACGCTCGAATAGCTGTTCCGCGAACACCCCACGAGATTGGCCGAGCACGCTCGACCGGCCTGCATGCGGTGACTACTCGAGTTGTTCAAAGCACCGGGCGAGCGTGACGAAGCTCAGCATCGGCAGCGGGCCTCGAGTTGCATGCCGTTATAGGATCCGGGTGTGCGCAAAGGCCTGTCAATCGATGAACTTGGCGATCTCTTGGAGCGACCCTTCAACGCTACGCTAGCCACCTACCGCCGGGACGGGTCGGTGCTGTTGTCGCCGGTGTGGCACGAGTGGCGTGATGGGGGCTTCAGCATCTTCACGGGTGAAGATGATGTCAAATTGCGGCATATCCAGAATCAGGGGCGCGCCGCGGTGGTCGTGTCCGACAACGAACTGCCGTTACGGGGCATCGAAGTGAGCGGCGCCCCAACCGTCATCCGCGACCAACACGTTGCACGCGAGACGTCTCGTCGTATCGCCACGCGCTACCTTGGCAAACACCGCGCCGACGTCTACCTGGACGGGGCCGGCCAAGGTATGGTGGTGATCCGCCTGGTGCCCGGGCGACTTCGCACCTGGGATTTTGCCGACGACGACGCGCTTTCTGGCAGCCTCGGGGAGGAGTGATGGAACAACGACCTCTGGGCACTACCGGGCTGAATGTGTCGGCACTCGGGTTCGGATGTGGGGCGGTCGGTGGACTGATGGTCGGGGGCGACGTGGCCGCGCAGCGGCAGGCTGCTTCGCGCGCGCTCGACGCCGGGATCACGTACTTTGACACCGCCGCGGCGTATGGCGACGGCCTGTCCGAAGAGCACCTGGGTAAGGTCATGCAGGATTTGGGGGCGTGGTCGAAGGTCGTGGTTGGGACCAAGTTTCGACTGCGCGCCGAGGACATGGCACACCCGGCGAGAGCGATCCGCGCCTCTCTTGGGGCCAGCCTGAAGCGGCTGGGACGCGACGACGTGGACGTGCTCCACCTGCACAATCCGATCGCCCTCGTTCCACAAGCTGGAGAGCAGACGCTGGATATAGGCTCAGTCGTGCACGTGGTTGCTCTGGCCCTGCAGGAGGTGGTGGGCGAGGGTCTCGCCCGCCACGCTGGTTTTACCGGCCTCGGGGATACCGCCGCGCTGCGCGAGCTCCTGCTTGCCGAGCCGTTTGAAACGGTTCAGACCTACTTCAACGTGCTCAATCCGAGCGCCGGGTTCACCGGCCATGCTGGCGGCCAGCAGGACTTCGAAGGGCTGATTGATTCGGCCACGCGGGCGGGACGCGGCGTGATCGTGATCCGCGTGCTAGCCGCTGGCGCGGCTGCGTCTGCGCCGGGGCGGGCTACCAACGCCGGCGACCCGGGCGGCACCCTGGTCAGCGGCGGGTCGTATGCGAGCGACCTTCAGCGCGCCGAGGCCTTTTCAAGGCTCGCGGGCGAGATTGGTTTGGAGGGCCCGGTCGAGCTCGCAATCCGCTTCGGCCTGTCCAAGCCAGGCGTCTCGACGGTTCTCGTCGGCTACTCCACCCTGGCGCATCTAGAAGACGCCATTCGTTTCGCCGAGCGCGGCCCACTTACCGCCGACGTAGTCGCCCGCATCCTGGCGTCCTGAATCCCGCCCGCAGTCGCCCGCAGGCGACCGCCAGGGTGCTAGTAGTGGATTACCACGGGCGTGCCGATATTCGCCCAGCCCCAGAGCCAGGCGCTGTCGCCGTACGTCAGGCCCAGGCAGCCGTGACTGCCGGGGTAGCCCCACGCGCTACTCCAGTAGTTGTAGTGCAGGCTTGCCCCATCACCGGTGAAATACTGCGTGAACAGTACATTCGTCAGGTAGTACCCGCCCGGACCAAAGCGCGGGATACCGATGGTGTCGCTGTTCATGGTCTCGTTCGCCACGCGCCGAAGAATCGTGAAAACGCCGATCGGAGTGGGCCGCGGGCCCGCGCCCTTGATCGTCAAAAAGGATTCGACCGCCGTGTCGCCTTCGTAAGCCGTCACCCGCGCCGGCGTGTTCAGGTCCACGTCCAGCCAGTGGCCCGTGAAGTCCTCGGTTCGCTGAGGCACGAACACCGCGTCGCCTGGCACGAAGTCGCCCGTGTCGGTGCGATACCACAGAGAGCCATCCTCGCCGTTGACGGCGCCGGTCAAATTCAGCCACGTGTTCGGATTCAACTGGCGCTCGGTGGCCTCGTTGGCAGGGCTGGGGTAGACCGCCAGCGGCGCCCCATTCGTGACGACCCCGCGCGCATCGAACTGGTCACTCAGTGTCGGAGGGGCCATCAACACGTACCGAGACGGCGCGTCGCCCGGCCCGATCAGGTCGCTGGCCACAAAGGCCTCAGTATGCGTGCGCGGGTTGTACACGTGAGCCCAATCGCCCTCATAGCCGAGCACCTGCAGCGTAACCAACGCATCGACGTCGCCAAAGGCGACCGCGTCTGGACCTGGGCCGCTATAGAGGGTCGCCCGGTTCAAAGTCACTGCCCAGGTAGCCGACGCGCTTGCAAGGGGCGCCTTGGCCGGCTCAGGACCGGGCGCCGCCTGTGCAGCCGAAGGTCCGATGACCAGCCCAGCCGCGAGCAACATACCAGCAAGAGATCGGCCAAGCCGGTGGCCGTTTCCGAAACGCACGGGTAACATGGCGCTCCTCCACATGGGCGGATGGGGGGGTTCTCATCAAAGATACGTCGGCGGCGTCGAAACGGTTTGCGCTGGCGGCTAGTTCTCGCCCCAAAAAGCATTTTGTGTCGAAATGGTAAACACCGGGCTGCCGGCGTCTTCGACGCCGCACTGCTAGCCTGGGAGTATCCGCCTCTCGTTTGTGGCGGTCTTTGGCGCGCTTGTGCTCGGCACTGCGGCGCCGAACGCCGCGCGCGCTGCACCGACGCCAGCCCCAACGCTCGCACCGCAGTCATCTACGCGGGCACCCAGTGTTGCGCCGGCGCCAAGTGCTGCAGTGCGGCTGACGGCCGTCCCAATGCGAGAGCCGGCTAGCCTGCCCAGCCCGAGTCCGGTGGAAACGCCAGCGCCCGCCGCCCCGGGCAGCCACACCACTACGCCGCTCGGCATCGACCCGAACGCCAGCTTGTTGCCCCCGCAACCCCCACCGGACACGCCGGTTGACTTACCCGCCGATGACAGCGAAGACAACATTGAAGCGCCGCTCGACTGGCAAGCCTTCGTGCCGACCGACACCGCCGACCACCTTGCGACCATGGACCGCGCCGCGCACGAGTCAGGCTGCGGCGTGCCATGGCATCTCCTGGCCGCAATAGCGCGCGTGGAGTCGGACTTTGGGCGCAACATGGCCACCTCCTCAGCCGGGGCGGTCGGCTACGGCCAGTTCCTGCCCAGTAGCTGGCAGTCTTTCGGTAACGAAGGCAATGTGTACGACTACCGCGACGCCCTGCCCGCGATCGCCACCTACTTGTGTCGATCGGGCCTCCAGCGTGATCCGCGCGCGGCACTCTTCGCCTACAACCACGCCAATTGGTATGTGGATCTGGTGCTCGATCTCGCGGTGCGCTACGACCGCATGGCCCCAGGCGCTCCGACGCCGGACGTGCTCGAGGTTGGCCCCGCGACCGAGTCCGTC
Source organism: Chloroflexota bacterium (assembly GCA_051006215.1). Lineage (GTDB taxonomy): Bacteria > Chloroflexota > UBA6077 > UBA6077 > CF-72 > CF-72. The sequence goes on along the minus strand of JBPCIO010000163.1, from coordinate 20,807 downwards.
GCCCAGATGCACTACGCGGCCGGGCGGGATGTGCGACGCGAGCGCCGAGCCCGAACAGTTGCCGGCCAATCCGATTGGCTGGGCGTCCCGTGGCGGGGTCGAGCGCCCGGCGCGCCAATGTCAGCCTCGTCGCTGGAAAGCACAACCCTGGCCATGCTCGGCGCAGCATTCGACCTACCCACCGAGTCGTTCGCAGCTGGTGAAGGCGGGCCTCACGGCCTGACCGGCTACGCCGATCGTGCCTGGGAGGCCGGCTTGCTCGCGGCGCCAATCGAGCCTCCTGTTCTTCTGCCAGGTCCGGCTGAGCTTCGAGTGGCTGAGGAAGCACAGTGGTCCATGGCCGATATCCGGCGGAAGATCGAACGAGGACAGCCGCTGCTAGCTCTCGTAAACGCTCACGTACTGCCAGGTCACTCTCCCGGCGAGTCTCTGGGTGACCAGCCTCTGGTTCTGATCGGGAAGACGCCGACGGGCCTGGTATACAGTGACCCGTCCTTCTCGAGCAGCCTGGGGTACGGTCTTGAGCTCAGCGACCACGACTTTCTGGCGGCCTGGCTAAGTGCTTCGACACCCCGTCAGGCGCTCGCGTTCTCGCCGCGCCCGGCGCCGCTCGCCAGAGAAGCGCATATTCGTGTCGCCGAGCCGCCGCCGGTCAGCTCTCGAGTGCTGCCCACCCCAGCCCTGGCCACCCCAGTGCAGCCCACGCTGGTGGTCACGCCGGCGCTGACCAGATTGCCGCTGCCCCTGCCGACCGCGCCCGACGCCGCCGTCGCGCTCATCGCGACCGAAGTCCCGTATGTACCGGTCGCCGCTGTGGTGCGAGAAGACGACCATGCATGGGCGATCATCATGGGCGCAGGAACGGTGCTCCTCGCGGCCCTGCTGGTCTGGCGCGTGCGTGCTCGACGATCGGACTAACTTCCGATTCTTTATGCTGAGCCTGTGTCCGCCCGGGCCGTGAACGGCTTCTTTGATTCGGCCACAGAAACGCTCGACCGCCGCGGTCTACGGGACTTGCAGTTGCGGCGTGCGCAGGCGTTGTTCGACGAAATCCTGCCTCGCAATGTGTTCTATGCTCGCAAGTTGGGGGCTGATCGCAAGGTCAGGTCATGGGACGAATTCCGTCGCTTACCGTTCACCAGCAAGTCGGAGTTCGCGGGCGACCAGTCGGCGAATCCACCCTATGGCACTAACCTCACCTATCCACTCGAGCGCTACGTGAAGCTCCATCAGACGTCGGGCACGACCGGTACATTGCCGATTCGCGTGTTGGACACTCCAGAATCCTGGGCTTGGTGGGCGCGCTGCTGGGGCTATGTGTACCGTGGTGCGGGGGTCGGTGCTGGGGACCGAGTGTTCTTCGCATTCTCGTTCGGGCCGTTCATTGGCTTCTGGGCCGCCTACGAGGGCGCCCTCACGGTCGGTGCGATGACGATCCCAGGCGGTGGAATGCAAACGGAACAGCGTCTGCGTTCAATGCTCGACAACGAGGTGACGGTCTTGTGCTGTACGCCGACGTACGCCCTGCGCCTGTCCGAGACGGCCGCCCAGCTTGGCATGGACCTGGCAGGTTCGAGCGTGCGGACGACCGTGCTCGCAGGCGAGCCTGGCGCAAGCGTGCCGGGCGTGCGGGCGCGCATCGAGCACGCTTTCGGCGCCCGCTGTCACGATCACACTGGCATGACCGAGCTCGGCGCCACCGGCTTCACTTGCCAGCAGCAGGCCGGAGTGCACCTGATCGAGTCCGAGTTCATCTTTGAGGTCGTGGATCCCCGCACCCTGCAGCCGGTGCCTAACGGTGAACGGGGCGAGCTGGTGGCCACGAACCTGGGGCGCCCGGGAATGCCGCTCATCCGCTACCGGACCGGCGACCTGGTGCAGCTCGACGAGGAGGCGTGCGCATGCGGCCGCACATTTGCCCGGCTGGACGGCGGCATTCTCGGCCGCGCGGACGACATGCTGGTGGTGCGCGGCGTCAATGTGTTCCCGAGCGCCATCGAAGGCGTCCTGCGCGAATTCCCAGAGGTCAGCGAATTTCGCATCGAGGTGTCGACCAAGCGCTCGATGGTCGAGCTGCGTGTGCTGCTGGATCCGGTGCCGGGGTCACAGGCCGGTCTTGCAGAACAGGTCGCAAGCCGGTTGCATGAGCGCCTTCTGCTACGGGTGCCGTGCGAGCTCGTCCCCCACGGAAGCCTACCCCGCTTCGAGCTGAAAGCGCGACGCCTGGTTCACCTCAGCGGCTAGTTCCTCGGGCGAAGCCGATTACGCGCTAAGGGGTAGCTCTATTTCGAACTGGTCGCCCGCGATCCGCCGAACATCGCCGCCGTGTGAGCGAGCGATCCCCCTGGCCGTGTAGAGGCCCAGCCCCGAGCCCGATTGGCCAGCTTCGGCGGCACTCGGGCCTCGGTAGAACCGCTCGAACAAATGCACGGCTTCCTCTGAATCGGGACCCGGCCCGCCACCGCTGATGGTCATCCGGACCCGAACCTCGCTGCAGCGCGCCTCGACTCGCACCGGAGCGGCCGGGTCGCCGTACAGCAGGGCGTTGGAAACCAACGCGCGCACCGCCCGCCCGATCTTCGTCTTGTCCCAAGCCCCGACGCACCCTGCCGGCACGAGGCACTCTAGTTCCCGCTCGCGGTGTTCGCTCGCTAACAGCCGCGCCCGGTCAGTCGCCGACTCCACCACCTCGCGTAGGTCAACCTGTTCCGGGCGCAGTACCAGACGCCCGGTGCTTACCCGTGCAGCGTCAAGGAACATTTCGATCATCTCGGTCAGTCGGTCGGTCTGCTCCACGATGGCCTTCAGGCGGCCCTGCGCTCCGTCTGGGTCGCCGCGAGCCATCTGGCGCTGGGCCATTTGGGCCGAGGCTCGCACGACGGCGATGGGATTGCGCAGGTCGTGGGCTGCCACGGCCATGAACTCTTCGAGTTCGGCGGCCAGAGCATCCTGTTGCTCGTCGCTCTGCTGCACTTCGCCCACCTCGTGCCGGCCATCCGTCCGCGAGAACGTTGGAACGAGGGCAAATGCAAGTTGCGGGCCAGGATCAAGCGGTTTGCGCGAGCGTGGGCGCAGCCAGCGCACCAACGCGACGGTACTCGTGGAACAGCTTGCCCCAGGACGTCTGGGCGAGCCATGTCTCGAACACCTTGCGGTCGCGGGCCGGCCAACGGTAGTAGTCGTGGTACACCTCGGAGCCGAGAATGAACAGATTGACCAGCGGCGTTCGCATGAGCACGTTCTGCACCGGTTTGAGTGGCCCGAACCAGACCATGTCTCCCACTCGGCTCGCGCCGTTATCGCCCACCTTGAAGTTCCACGACTCGGCTGCCAGATCCGGATCGCCGACCAGTTCGATCTCGCGCGGGTCGCCCACACCCAGCCCAGCCTCATGCGCCAGGCGAATGTACTTGATGCTCAGCGGGTCGAACCCCATAAGCTTGGCCGCAACCGCGTCGATCGCCACCTGGTCACCGCTGGCCAGCACCACGTTCTTGATCTCTGGGTACATGGTGCGCGGCCCTGGGCCGTTGCCAGCTGTCGTTCCGTCCATGACCGCGAAAATGCCGCTGTGGATCTCCTTCTGGATGGCCAGCAGGTCTACCAGCGTCTCGTGAATCCAGCTGTGCGTGTAATGCCGTCGCGTGTTCAGCAGTCCGCCAAAGGCGTTTTTCATTGCCCCGGTGGTCGTCGTATAGATGTGGCACTTGACGGTCGGCAAATGCACGATGTTCTTGCCGAAAAAGTAGTCGGGGACGTGGATGCCTTCGGGAAAGATGTTGTCTAGCACGAGCATTTTGGCTTTGGGCTGGATCCGCACCCACTGCATGTCGCCGTCTTTGAAGTTGTAGAGCACAGGGATGCCGTAGCCGCGGAAGATAGGCACATACCCGTTCAGGTCCTCGCCCTTGAACGCGTCGGTGACCACCGTCTTGTTCTGGACACACACAAGGTCCTCGAAACCACTGGCATGCAACCCGCGGATGGTGCCTTCGAGCTGCCAGGGCGTGGTGTTGGCAGCCGGAAATGGGAAGTGCCAGCTGATGTTGTCCTTGAGGATGGTCGTCGTACCAGAGGCAAGATGATGGCGAGCGCCGGCGAGGTCAAGCAGGCGTTCATAGTCATCAAGCACTCGGTCAGTACGAGTCCGAAGCGCGGCTACGGTCGCTTTCCTTGGCATGCTACGCCGAACTATAGCCTCTTCCAGGCATAGCATTGGACCAATGGTGCTGCTACGGCAGGGGCGGTCTTCGGGCCTGCTGCTCGTTTTCCCCGTCGCGCTGCTGGCCATCGGGCTGCTGCTGTTAGCTCTGGTCAGGAAGCAGGTCATCGATTGGCAGACCCTGACCGGCGCTGGCCTTTTTGCCGCTGGACTGTGTGTTGCGACGCTCTGGGTGCGCTGGAAATTACCGTCGGCAGACCCGTTCCTGCTGCCAATCGCGGCCACGTTAGCCGGCTTAGGGCAGTTGATGACCTCCCGCCTCGAGCCGGGCCTCGGCCCGCGTCAAGGGGTGTGGGTCCTGATCGGGCTGGCGACGATGACCCTGGTCGGCTGGCTACCCTCCATCGCTTGGCTGAGTCGCTACCGCTATACGTGGGCAACCCTGGCCATCTTGTTGCAGGTGCTGACGCTGGTATTTGGGAAAGACCCGAATGGCAGCGGGGCGGCGCTGTGGTTTGTGGTTGGCCCGGTCAGCGTCCAGCCAACGGAGGCGGTGAAGGTCCTGCTGGTCGTGTTCCTGGCAGCCTATCTCGAGGAGAACCGCGAGCTGCTTGCCCTGGCTGGCCGACGTGTGGCGCGCATCCAGCTGCCTCCGCCGGCATATCTTGCCCCGATCGTGGTCATGGTAGGCGTGTCGTTGGTGCTGTTCTGGCTGCAGAAGGACCTGGGCCCCGGGCTGCTGTTTGCCACTGTCCTACTCGCCATGCTGTATGTTGCCAGCGGTCGCGTCAGCTACGTCGTGATCGGCCTGGCGCTATTGGTAGTGGTCGAAGCGCTGGCCGGCCGAGTGTTCGAGCACGTCCATACCCGCATGCTGATCTGGTTGGACCCGTGGGCGTACCGCGATACCCTCGGCTACCAGCTGGTCCAGGCGCTGTACGCATTGGCCTCAGGTGGTGTCTTCGGCACCGGACTTGACATGGGCTCGCCGCGGTACATCCCCGCGGTGCACACCGACTTCGTCATCGCGGCCATCGGCGAGGAGCTTGGCCTTGTTGGCACACTCGGCGTAGTCAATCTGTTCGTCCTGTTTGTGCTGCGTGGCTTTTGCATCACCCTGAGCGCACACACAGCATTCAGCGCCCTGCTGGCGGCAGGCTTGACGTCGGTGGTGGCGCTGCAGGCTCTGATCATCCTGGCAGGCACGCTCGAATTGATTCCACTGACCGGCATCACGCTGCCCTTCGTCAGCTACGGAGGCAGCTCGGTGGTGACCAACTTCCTCATCGTGGGACTCCTTTTACGCATCTCGCACGAACAACGGCGTGTACGTGCTTGACGACCTGCGCGCCAACGTGCGCCGTACTGCAGTGCTGCTGTTGGCGTGCTTTGGTACGGTGGCGGCCGCGCTCGGCTACTGGCAGGTTTGGCGCGCGGCCGATCTCGGTCAGGACCCCGCCAATGCCCGCATTGCAGACGCTCGGCAGACGCAGTCACGCGGCAGGATTCTGGATCGGAATGGGCAAGTGCTGGGCGATTCGGCATCGACTCCACAAGGCCTGCGACGGGTTTATACCGATCCGTCGATGGTGCACACCATCGGCTTTCACAGTGATCGATTCGGAGACACCAATCTGGAAGAAGCTTATGACGCTGCCTTGCGCGGTGAGCGACCGCTGTCTCCTCTCGATCGGCTGGCGCAACAGTTGTTCCACCGTGGTCCACAACCGAACGACCTGGTGTTGACGGTTGACAGACGCATTCACGACGCCGCGGTCGCCGCGCTCGGCAAGTCGGACGGCGCCATCGTTGCGCTCGACCCACACTCAGGCGCCGTGCTGGCGATGGTGTCTCACCCATTTTTCGATCCGAACGCGTCAGACGATCAACTGGCGAGCTTGCAGTCTGATCCGGCCCAGCCGCTCTTCAACCGCGCCTTACAGGCGCTTTACGTGCCAGGCTCCACCTTCAAAACGGTGACCGCGACGGCAGCCCTGGACACCAACCTCGTCGACCTGAACCAGCCGTTCAACTGCACGACTGCGATTAAGGTGGGGACGTACAGCGTCGATTGCCGCAACAGTCAGCATGTCCCCAGGCTGACGTACAAGCAAAGCTACGCGTGGTCGTCAAACCGGGTGTTCGGTCTGACCGGCCTCTTGCTTGGTTTTCCCAAGCTGGCGCCAATCAATCCATGGCTGGACGATAAACCACCTGGCGCGTATCCGTGGGCCGAGGGCACCTCGATTCAACCCAGCGCGGATGTGCTGGTGGACTATGCCGGGCGTTTCGGATTCGGGCGGACCATCCCGTTCGACCTGCCAATGGCGACCAGCCAGATGAAGCTGCCGAGCACCGAGTGGACGCCCGAGCTGCTGGTACAGACTGCCTTCGGCCAGGGTGAGATTCAGGCAACCCCGATGCAGATGGCGCTGGTAGCGGCCGCGGTCGCCAACGATGGACGCGTTCCGACCCCGTACCTGGCCGCGGAACTGCGGGGTGGTGGCGGCGCGGTCCGCCAAATCCATCAACCAGGCCAATCCTTTTCGAGGGCCGGATCGAGCGCAACCGCAAGCGCACTCCTGAGCTTCATGGTCGAAGGCGTGGACAATGGCTATGCCGCTAAGGCAGCCATCCCGGGCGTCAAAGTGGGAGGTAAGACTGGCACCGCCGAGGTGGGCGACGGCACTTCGCATTCCTGGTTCATCGGCTTTGCCCCAGCCGAGAACCCGCGCGTAGCAATCGCCGTGATCATGGAGCACCAGGGCTCGGGGTCGGACTTCGCCACGCCAGCCGCGCAGCAGGTGATACGGGCCGCGCTGGCGGCGTACCCGTGAGCTCGAAGTGGACGCCGCCGGCGCACGCAACTACGCTCGGGCGGCGCGGGGCAGCAGCGATCTAGTCCAGTTGGGCGCCTGGTACTGGGCCGCGGCGCTCCTGTCTGGAGCGCTCCATCTCCAAACTAACGGAGATCCGACTCCGAAGGGACTCGGGCGCGCCCTGTTCCTGGCAGCGCACGCGCACCAGTCGCCTCACGGATTCTTCGAACCGATACAGATGCAAGCAGCCCCCACACGCAACGAGATGCTCACGCACAGTGACGACGTCCTCATCCGAGAGCTCCCGGTCGATGTACGAGTGCAGGGCCTGGACGCAATCCCGACAGTTGATCATCGAGCTGCCTGCCCCCTTGCAACCGATACGCCGTTGCTGTCCGGGCCGTTGGCCGTTGTAGACGGCTCCAGATGGACCTTGCTGCCTGCAGTGAAGCCAGCCGCCTCGGCCTGATCCCAGAGCGCTCGCTGCAACTGCCGGCGACCTCGAAACAGCCGACTCATCACAGTGCCCTTGGCGACACCGGTGGCTTCGGCGATCTCGGCATAGCTCAGGCCCTCGACGTCCGACAACTGCACCGTCGTCCGAAACTGCGGCGGCAACAGATCGATGGCGCGCTGAATAGCGTCTGCGCCGAGACCGTCGAGGACGGTGTCTTCGACGTCCGAAACGCGCTCCTCCTGGTCGGCGCTGAGCTGGTTGTACAGGAAGAACTCCTCAGTATCCTCGAGCGAGCTTTCCTGGGGTCGGCCTTGTTTGCGGCGATAGGTGTTGATGTAGGTATTCGTCAGAATCTTGAACAGCCAGGCGCGGAAATTCGTGCCCGGTTGGAAGCGGTCGTAAAACCGGTACGCGCGCACAAGAGCGTCCTGGACGAGATCTTCCGCGTCGCTGGGGTTGCGAGTCATACGCAACGCGGTTCGATACAGCGCGTCGAGGTGCTTGAGCGCTTCCTCTTCAAACCGTGCTCTGTTTGCGGCTGCCTCCCCGTTGGCGGAGTTGTCGGCCCTTGCCGCCCGGTTGGCGTCCACGGCCTTCAGTCTACCCAACGTTGGCCGCGGGCCCCGTATTCCAGTCGTGGGCGTTCAGTCCACGTATGTGAGATCGTGCGGCTTGCTTTCGGAGCGACCGGCGTCGGTCATCTGCACGAAGCGCGCGTGTGCGCGCAATTCGATCAACGTCTTCGCATTCAGGTAGCTCATGCCGCTGCGCAAGCCGCCCACCTGTTGATACAGCACCTCCGAAACCGATCCGCGAAACGGCACAACCGCTTCGACGCCTTCTGGCACAACCGCGGCTGCGAGCTCGTCGAGCAGGTCTTCGCTGGCCTCGCGCTGGCGGCGGGCATCGGCGGCGCCCAGGCTGGCCATCCCGCGATACACCTTGAAGCGGCCTCCACTGCGCAGGACCGTACGCCCGGGACTCTCCTCGGTGCCAGCTAGCAGACTACCAATCATGACGGTCTCAGCTCCGGCGGCCAAGGCCTTGGTCAGGTCACCGCTGTTGCGCACGCCGCCGTCAGCGATGATGGGCAGCCCATGCTCCGCTGCCGCGGCGACGCAGTCGAACAGCGCCGTCAACTGGGGCACTCCCACCCCCGCCACAATGCGGGTCGAGCATGCCGCGCCCGGTCCGACGCCGACCTTGATTGCATCCGCACCAGCCTCGGCCAGGTCACGCGTGCCCTCAGGCGTGGCCACGTTGCCGGCTATCAACTGGACGTCGGGAAAGGCATCTTTCACGCGTCGCGTGGCGAGCAGCGCATGCTCGGAGTGCCCGTGCGCGATGTCGACAACCAGGACGTCGACCTCAGCTGCCACCAGCGCGTCTGCCCGCTCCATATAGTCGCCGACCGCGCCAATCGCTGCGCCGACCAACAAACGCCCCTGCCCGTCGCGGGCAGCAGTCGGGTGTTCGGTCAACCGCAGCACGTCGCGAGCAGTGATCAGACCACGCAGATGACCGGTGTCGTCGACGAGCGGGAGTTTCTCGAGGCGATGCTCGTGCAGGATCCGTCTGGCCTGCTCGAGTCGAGTCCCGACTGGCGCCGTCACCAGTTGTTCACCGCCAGTCATGAGGTGTTCGACGGGTTGCGATTGGTCTTCGGCAAACAGCACGTCGCGCGAGGTGACGATGCCCAGCAAGCGATCGCCCTCACCTACGACGAGCAGACTATTGACGTTGTGGCGGCCCATGAGGGTCATGGCCTCGCCAACCGTCCGGGTCGGCGCGATGGTGTGGAGCTGCCGCCCCCCGGCGGCCTCCTCGGGCCGCTTTACGCGCTGCACTTCTGCGGCCTCATGCTCGATGGACATGAAGCGGTGAATGACGCCAATCCCGCCTTCGCGGGCCATAGCGCGCGCCATGCGCGCCTCGGTGACTGTGTCCATGTTGGCGGACATGACCGGGATATTCAGCCGCAGGTTGCGCGTCAGCCGCGTAGCGGTATCGACATCGCGGCGCGAAACGACCGAAGAGCGGCATGGGACAAGGAGCACGTCCTCGTACGTCAGCGCGAGGGGAATGCTCCTCACCGGGTCAGTGTACCGACCAGTCGGACTAACCCCGCGTCCTGCAGGTCGATCGGCCGGCGGGTAGCTCCCGAGCCTCGTTGACAGAGCCGAGTCATATGCCGCAGCCTGCGTGCCAGACCTCATGACTGATGTGTCTGTCTCGGTCGTTTCGTATCGCACGCCCGCGCTCCTGCGACTGTGTCTGGCCGCGCTCGACCGAGATCGGGCGCGGATAGATATGGACGTCACGGTGGTCGACAATGCTTCCGAGGATGGGTCGGCCGAAATGGTTGCGGACGCCTTCCCGTGGGTCCGTTTGATTCGCAATGAACGCAATGTTGGCTTCGGGGCAGCCCACAACCAGGCCATGCAGCTCGCGTGCGGCCGCTACTTGCTCATCCTGAACTCAGATGCGATGCCGGTCGACGGAGCCGTACGGGCGCTCGTCGACTTCCTGGATGCCCATCCGCGGGTCGGGTTGGCGGGCCCCAGGCTGCGTTTCCCAGACGGTCGGGTGCAGCCGTCCCGTCGCCGATTTCCTACGTTCGCTACGCTCCTTCTCGAGAGCACGCAGCTGCAACGGTTTTCACCAGACAACCGCGTGCTGCGCCACTACTACGTGGCTGATCGGTCGCCTGACGAGCCCCAGGAGGTGGATTGGCTGGTTGGCGCCTGCGTATGCGTGCGGGCTAGCGCCGCCGCGCAGGTGGGCTTGTTCGACGAGCGCTTCTTCATGTACAGCGAAGAGCTCGACTGGTGCCGACGTTTTCGGGCGGCCGGCTGGCACATCGCCTACGTACCCGAGTCCGAAGTTGTGCATGTGGAGGGCGCCAGCGCACGGCTCGATCTCGGCGCACGCGACCAGTTTTTCCAGGCGGGCCACCTGCAATACGCGGCTAAGTGGCACGGACGACACGTGGCCGCCATTCTGCGCGCCTATCTGGTGGTCGAATACCTGGTTCGCGCTGCTGAGGAAAGTGTGAAGCTCGCGCTCCGCTCACGCGTGGGCGAACGGCGCGCGCGCTTGCGGATCATTGGCAGCGGTTTACGACACGCACTCCGCGGGTGAGGTCACCGCTGCTGTTCGTGAGCGGTGAGTATCCGCCCGACGTGGGCGGCGTGGGTGACTATACGGACCGGCTGCGGCGCGCTCTCTCGGTGTTCGAGGGCCGGCAGAGTAGTCTGCTGAGCCGAGGTCGAGTGCGGCGCTGGGACGTGCGCGCGCTAGCCTGGCTGCTGCGGACTGCGCCGCGGGAAGGGATCGTGCACATTCAGTTTCAGGCAGGCGCATTCGACCTGCTCGGGGATGTGTGCTTGATGCCTATCCTCCTTCGACGGTTGCGTCCTGGCGTGCGCGTCGTGACAACCTTTCACGACACCCGCGTCCCGTACCTGTTCCCGAAAGCCGGCCGTCTGCGGCGTGCGGCGGTCAAGCTGCTCGCGGCGACAAGCCACGCGGTGATTGCCGCCGACGAGCGCGACCTGGCCTGGCTTGACGGCCTGTCGCGGCATCGGCACCTGGTCCCGATTGGCCCTAACGTGGTATGCGAGCCCGGGCCCGGGTACGATCGCGCCGCCTTCCGGCGGGCGCTTGGGCTCGACGAAACGACGCTGGCGATGGTGTACTTCGGGCTCCTGAACCACAGCAAGGGTCTGAATCTGCTCGTCGAGACGTTCGAGCTCGTTCTTCGGCAGGTGCCCAAGGCGCGGCTGCTGTTGCTCGGGGGCGAGACAGGCGCCAGCGACCCAACTGACCGGCATACAGCCGCCCGCGTGCGAGCCAGCCTGGCCGGACTCGGCGAACTCACCCTACGAACTGGCTGGCTGCAGCCGCAGGCGCTGTCCAGGTATCTGCTGGCAGGCGACATCGCGGTGCTTCCGTATGCCGATGGTGCATCGCCCAGGCGCGGATCGCTGTTGGCATGCGCCGAGCACGGCCTGCCGATCGTCTCGACCCAGCCCGCCAGCCAAGCCGTAGCCAGCGCCGTTCATGCCGTACCCCCAAACGCCCCATCCCTGGCAGCAGCAGTCCTCGAGGTCGCCCACGACGCGGCCCTGTCACAGGCCCTGCGCACCTCCGCAGCCGCGCTGGCCGCTCGCACAAGTTGGTCACACATCGCTGCCGCGCACGCAAACATCTACCAACAGCTACGCACATCGCTCTGAGCGCCCCAACGCTACTCGCCTCGGGATCGAAGGTAAGCGAGAGCGCACCGCACAGCCGCTGGTTGCCACACGCCTTCTATACTCCTCAGCCGTGATCCGCGCGGCTGAGCTGGATCGCACCAGTCTGAGCATGCTGGTTGGCGCGGGTGTCGGCGCGCTTGCTGTGGGAGTGCTCGTCGCGGCAACTTCGCCGCTCGTGCCTGCCGCGGGTCTGCTCGGCTTGCTGATTGTCGGCTCGATATGGGGGCGCCCATTCCTGGGCGCAACCCTGTTCGTCATCGCGGTTGCAACCTTGCCGTTCGGCGTCATCCCGCTGCCAATCGGCGGCGCACAACTCACCTTCGTCGATGCGATACTCATCGGGACGTTTTCGACCGTTCTGGCGCGAGTCGCGTTCGGGGGCTGGCGCGTGTCGATGGGCGCGCCCGGCGTCGCGCTGGTGGCCTTCGTGGTGGTAGCCATTGCCGCATTTCTGGCCGGCGCCGCCACCAGCCCGATCCCGCCCGAGTTGATCCGCCGTGTCGGAAAGCTGGTAATCAGCCTGCTGTTCTTCCTGATCGGCCGCGCGCTGTTGACGAGCGAGCGCCGACTGGTGCGGCTCGCCCGCTGGCTCATGTGCGCGGGTGCCCTCCAGGGTGCTGTCGGCGCCGTCCTCATGCTGCTGTCACCGCTCTCGCAGCTCACGTTGTTGAGTCGCCTGCAGGTGATCGGCTATCCGACCACGGACGTCCTGCGCTACGTACCGGGCCCGAACGACACCTACACCAACCAGTTGCGCGCGATCGGGACATCGGTTGACCCGAACGTTTTCGGCGGCACGCTGATGCTCGCGCTGGCTCTGATCGTGGTCCAATGGTCCGCCCCTCGACCCGTCCTGCCTCGGTGGGTGCTGGTCCTGCTGGCGTTACCTACGGCTGCGGGCGTGCTGCTGAGCCTGTCGCGTGCGAGTTGGCTTGGACTGGCGGCGGGTCTGGGCCTGATCGGAGCGCTGCGGTACCGGCGTATCCTGCTGGTCGGCGGCGTGGTTGGCCTGGCAGTGTTGGCGACGCCGGCGGGGCAGGACGTCCTAGCCCGCTTTGTGAGTGGGTTTTCTACAGCCGACCGGGCCACAGCGTTCCGCGTAGGCGAATATGCAAATGCGCTGACTCTGGTGCAGCGCTATCCGCTGCTTGGCATTGGCTTCGGCCTGTCGCCGGATATCGACGTGACGGCCGGCGTATCGAGTGTGTATTTGCTCGTGGCTGAACAGACTGGTGTGCTGGGACTCAGCGCGTATGTTGTTGCGTTGTTGACGACGTGGTGGACGGGCGCGCGCGGGCTGGCCGGCCCGCCTGACTCTGCCGAAACCGAACAATTGCAGGGAGTTCAAGCAGCGTTCCTGGCAGCCCTGAGCGCTGCCCTCGTGGCCGGTCTGCTGGATCACTACTTCGCCAACCAGGCCTTCCCGCACGCGGTGGCGCTGTTCTGGCTGTATGCCGCGGCGCTGGTGAGCGCGAGCGGTCTTGCCAGACAGGCGCGAGGCTAGCTGGTCCTGCGTTACGTTGGAAGAACCACCAGCCGGCTGAGCTCGTCAGGCGCGTCGAGGCTGATACCTGGCGAGCCCTTGCGGTCCCGCGCCACCAGCGGTAGCTCATTCGGCGTGACCCGCGCGGTGCGTCCGCTATTGGCGATGAGCAGGGCATCTTCACCGGTCGAGATCACGGCCGCTGCCACCACCAGCGCCTTTGGCGCGAGCTGCATCGTCGCCACGCCGCCCGTCGCGCGCCCCTTGCGGGGGTACTCGCCGAGCGCGCTGCGCTTGACGAAGCCGTTGCTGCTGGCCACCCACAGTGCAGCACCATCGTCACCAGCGATACGGTCTGCGCCAACCACCGACGCACCGCCCGACAGCCCGATGGCTTGAACGCCCTGTCCCACTCGGCCAGACGCCCGCAAGTCGGCGTCGGAAAAACGCAACGTTTTGCCATCCGACGTCGTCACCAGGTAGTCGCCCCCGCCAGGGCTGACCATCGCAGCGACGATCCTGTCGTTGCTCAGCAAGCGCAGGTCAGGTGAACCCTTGTCGTCGATTTTGATGTACTCGGCCAGCGCCGTCTTCTTGGCGCGCCCCTCGCGTGTGAACACGACCAGGAACACTTCCTCGGAAAATGCGCTGACCGGCACGATCGCTACCACGTGCTCGCCAGGGTCCAGACTGAGCAAGCTCCGCGGTGGCTCGCCCTTTGCCGCTCGAGTCGTCTCCGGCAGCTTGGCGACGCGCACCGAGGCTACCCGACCGCTCGACAGCTGACACAGCAGATAGTCGGTGGTCTGTGCGCGCTGGACACTCAGCAGCCGCTCGTCGCCGCGGACAGTCCCAGCGTTGGTCTTGCCAGCGTATGTGTTGGCCGGCATCGCCTTGAGACCGCCGTCTGTCGTCAGCGCCACCATAACTACCTTACTTTCGATAGCGCTTCGGATCTCGGCGACCGGCCCAGCCGCATGCTCGTCCGAAAGAACCGCGGTGCGCCGGTCGTCACCAAAGTCGTTGACGATGGCCTGCATCTCGTCCTTCACGAGCGCCACCAGCCTGGACTCGGAAGCCAGCAGGCTCTCCAGATGGGCGATGGTTTCCTGGAGCTCCTTCTTCTCAGCCCGGTAGCTGGCGAGGTCCAACCGCGTGACCTGCGCCAGGGTCATGTCGCTGATCTTCTGTGCCTGGATCTCGCTGAGTTTGAAGCGCTGCATGAGCTCGACGCGGGCCACTTGGCGGTCCCTGGCCGCCTGGAAGATCCTGACGACCTCATCCGCGTGGACCGCGCCAACGATCAATCCCTCGACCAGATGCAGCCGTTCGCGAGCGCGGGCAAGATCGTATTCGCTGCGGCGGCGCAAGACGTTAAGCTGATGCTCGTTGTAGCGGCGCAATAGTTCGACCATCCCGATCGTGCGCGGCGTCCGAGCCGGCTCGTTCTCGCCGCCGAACAGGAACGTCATTTGCACCGAGAAGCTCGTCTGAAGACTAGTGTGCTGGTAGAGCCCGGCCAGCACCTCCGACGGGGACGCGTCTCGCCTGAGCGGCAGCACGATGCGCGTCCCGTTCTGGTCGCTCGATTCGTCGGGAATGTGGCCCTCGAAGACCAGGCCCGGTAGTTTGCCGTCGTTGAATGCTTTGGCAATGCTCGTCTTGACCGTGGCGCGGCCCACGTATGGGACGTCGGTGACAATCAGGCGTCGCCCGCGCTGATCCTCTTCCAGTCGCACCGTGCCGCGGTGAATGATTCGGCCGCGGCCGGTCGCCAGGTAATCGCGAATGCCTTCCTGACCGACGACGGTCCCGCCTGTGGGGAAGTCCGGTCCTTTGATAGACCGCATGAGCTCCAGCACGCCCATCTGGGGTTCGTCGAGGAGGGCGATGCACGCGTACAGTACCTCCCGCAGGTTGTGGGGCGGCACGCGGGTGGCGAAGCCCAAGCCAACCCCGTCCTGCCCGTTGACCGCTGGGGGAATGCGGGCCGGGAGGTAGTACGGCTCAAGCACTCTTGGGTCCTGCTTGTACGTCGGCACGAGTGGCACGGTGTCCTTGCCGATGTCGCTCAGCATGACCTCCCCAATCCGTGACAGTCGCATCTCGGTGTAGCGCATGGCCGCGGCAGGATCGTCGTCGTCGCTGCCGAAGTTGCCCTGGCCGTCGATCAGCGGATAGCGCAACGAAAAATCCTGGGCCAGACGGACCGCGGCGTCATAGATTGCCTCCTGCCCGTGCGGGTGAGCCTGCCCCATAACGGTGCCGACCACTTCGGCCGACTTGACCGTTTCATGCGCAGCATCCCACCCGTTGCGGTACATGAAGTACAGGATGCGTCGCTGGACTGGCTTGAGCCCATCTCGCGCATCGGGTATCGCGCGCGCATTCGACGACACGCCGTACTCCGCGTATGAATTCTGAATGGCCGCCGAAAACTCTTCCTGGCGGATCTGCTCGGCCTCGAACGTCACAGCCTATATGTCCAGGTCGGTCAACCGCGCTGCCTGAGCCAGAAACTCGCGACGGGCCTCGGGGTGGGCTTCGTCCATCAAGTCAGCCACGACCTGGGCGGCGATGGAGCTGTCCTCGAGAGTGACCTGTTTCAGGACGCGACTGACAGGGTGCATGGTCGTCTCCCGCAGCTCGGAGGCAGTCATTTCGCCAAGGCCCTTGTAGCGCTTGATCGGCGCGTTCTTGGCCTCGGGGTTGCGGCTCATGAACCGCCGCAGCGCCTCGTCGTCGAATAGCCAGGTCGTCTTGGTTTTCCACTTGACCGAGTACAGCGGCGGCATCGCGACAAACACCCGGCCACCTTCGATCAGGCCGGATGTCTCTTGGTAGAACAGCGCCAGAAGGAGCGCCCGGATGTGCCCTCCGTCCACGTCTGCATCGGTCATGATGATGATCTTGCGGTAACGGCATTTGTCGAGATTGAAAGCGCCACGCACGCCTGTGCCGATGACCGAAGCCAGAAGCGCGTATTCCTTATTCAACTGCAAGCGCTCAGGTCGAGCATTGATGACGTTGATCGGCTTACCGCGGAGGGCCAGGATCGCCTGGTAGCTGGCGTCACGGCCTTGCTTCGCATTGCCCCCGGCGCTCTGGCCCTCGACGATGAACAGCTCAGCGCGCTCCGGGTCGGAGGTGCTTGCCCGCGCGAATTTCGACGTGTCGACGTCGACCATCTGGTCGCGTTTCTGACCGGTGCGGGCTAACTGCTCCTCGGCCGCCAGTCGATTTGCCAGCCGCTGGTCGTCCGAAATCTTCTTGAGCCAATCCTTGGCCTGCACCGGCCGCGCCTCGAACCACTCCTTGAGCCCCTCGATGACCACCGACCGCACGATTCCTTCGACCGGCGCGTTGTTGAGTTTGCTCTTGGTCTGACCCTCGAACTGCGGGTCTTTGAGCTTGACCGACACCGCCGCGACGACGCCCTGCTGGATCACCTCTGGCCGGAAGGCTTCCTTGTCCCGGTTTTTGATGACCCCCAACTTGGCAGCATAGTCGTTGCACACCCGGGTCAGGGCGGCTTTGAAGCCGCGCTCATGGACGCCACCCTCAGGTGTGCGGACCGCGTTGGCAAATGAGTGCAGATCGAGCTTGTACCCCCGGTTTGGCAGCAGCGCGACTTCGACGTGAACCTCGTCGCGTACCTGGACAAAGGTGATCGGCTTGCTGAACAGCGGTTCGGTGCCAGGTGGCGTGGCAGTCCGCACGAACTCAGCCAGACCGTCTTTGGAAAGAAAGGTCCTGGTGACGACGATTTCCTGTTCGTCGTCCCACATCGAGAGGTGCAGCGCCAGGCCGCGATTGAGATGCGCGGCTGCCTGCAAGCGCCGCTCGAGGGTTTCACGCGGGTAGTACGCATCGTGATCGAAGATTTGTGAGTCGAAGCGCCAGCGCAGTTGCGTGCCGCGCTTCTTCGGATCGGTGGGTTCAATCTGCGGCGGCAGCGGTTTACCGCGTTGGAACCGCTGTGAAAAATGTTGCCCATCTCGCCAGATGTCCAGCTCCAGCCATTCCGAGAGAGCGTTGATGATCGTGGCGCCGACACCGTGCAGACCACCCGCCGTCTTGTACGCGCCCTCGGCGAATTTGCCCCCCGAATGCGGCACGGTCATCACCACGGTGGCCGCCGATAGCTTCTTGCCCTGATACGTCATCAGATCGAAGGGCATGCCCCGGCCTTCGTCGCGCACGCGGACGACTCCCTCACGGTCGACGTCGACCCAGATCTGGGTGCCGGTGCCGGCTACCGCCTCGTCGACCGAATTGTCGAGCGCCTCCCAGAGCAGGTGCACCAGGCCGCCAGTGCTGATTGAGCCGATATACATGCTCGGCCTATGGCGGATTGCCTGGATACCCTCGAGGACGGCGATGTCCCGAGCGGTGTAGTTGCTGTTGCCTTTGGAGAACCGGTCTTCTGCGGTAACCACTGTCTCAGCCTTTTGCAAGGAGTCTCGCAGGATCTCCGGCGTGCCGCACAGCCTCGATACGCGACTGTGAGTTCCGCGCCGTCCAAGCCATTGTAGAACAAATGTTCACTCCGGGCGAACGCTATGCTGGCTGCGCATGACTACGTCGTCGAATGTCGGTGGGCCGATTTGTTCCCACCTTGATCAGATCCGCTTGGTCGAGCCAAAGACCAATGGTTGCGAGGAGTGCCTCAAAATGGGCGATACGTGGGTACACCTGCGCTTGTGCCTCTCGTGCGGACATGTGGGCTGTTGCGATTCTTCCAAAAACAAGCACGCCAGCCAACACTTTGGCGAGAGTCACGACCCGCTGATCCGGTCGCTCGAGCCAAACGAAAACTGGATGTGGTGCTTTGTCGACCAGGTGGTCATGGAGCCGGGTTGACCGGCGCGCGTCAACGCGACGCCTTGCGCGCCATCCGCCTCACTGGTCTACTTGGGGTGGCGGGCACCTGTAGCGGAGTCTCGCCAGGCGAGGGAGTGTGAGCGATGGCTTTGCAAGCGACATCATCGTCCAGCGTGATGAACCGCATGATGCGTGCGGCGCGGCTCGAGGTGCCGCTCTACGAAGAAGTTGAGGGGGACCGCACCGCCACCAACCAGGCTCTGCTGGTGGTGGTCCTGGTGGCAGTCGCGAGCGGTCTCGGGGCGGGCATCGGAGCCAGCCTGGCGGGTGCTTCAGGCGGCGGGTTGGTTGGCCGCCTCGTCTCGGGTTTGCTGAGCGCGCTGATCGGCTGGGCCGTGTGGTCGTACGTCGTGTATTTCGTGGGCACCCGATTCTTTGGCGGCACCGCCACGTACGGAGAGTTGCTGCGGACGCTCGGCTTCGCCGAATCACCAAGCGTGCTGCTCATCCTGAGCTTCATTCCGGTCCTTGGCGGCCTCCTGTCGCTCGTGGTCTTGATCTGGACGATCGTCACCAGCTTTATCGCTACCCGCCAGGCGCTCGACATCGACAACACCAAGACGGTCCTCACGATCCTGATCGGCGCCGTGGCGCTGATTGTCGTCATCACGGTCATCAGTTTGATCTTTGCCACGGTATTTGCCGCGGGGTCGCTGTTCGGGGCTGCGGCTCGCTAGCTACAGAGCCCGTAGCCAGCCTTCGGCGTGCCTGATTGCGCCTCACACTGCGAGCTTCGCAGGCGTCGAGCCCGTTGGATGAGCGCTGACTGACCGTGCCCGCGACGCATGTTAGGCCCGTCCTTCCATCGGCTGGGGCAAGGTCGTCTCGGGTGCCGGTGGCGCTGCAATCGCTCCGGCACAGCAACTACCGCTTGTTGTGGTTTGGCACGGTGATCTCCAGTTCGGGCGATTGGATGGATCAAATCGCCCTGAACTGGCTCGTTTACCAGCTCAGCGGCTCGGCAGTGCAGCTCGCGTTGCTGAATCTCGCGCGTCTAGCACCGATCTTCGTGTTTACGCTCATCGGCGGAGTGATTGCCGATCGCATGGAGCGGCGGCGACTGCTGTTTACCACGCAGGCCGCGGCAATGGTGCTGGCCGTGGTCCTGGCGACGCTGACTATCACCGGTCTCGTCCAGATTTGGATGGTCATCATCATCGCGGTGGGTCGGGGGATTGTGCTGTCCTTCAATCAACCGGCGCGGCAGTCGCTGATCTCGGAGCTTGTCCCCCGCGAGGACCTGAAGAACGCGATCGCCCTGAATTCGGCAACCCTGAACTTGACACGCGTGCTCGGCCCCACTCTCGGGGGTGTCTTGATCGCGACGGTGGGTGTCGCGGGCGCCTTTTTCCTGAATGCGCTCACCTTACTGGCCGTGCTGTACGCGCTGACACGCATGCGCTTCCCTGGGCGCTTGGCGCGGAAGCAGACCAGCATGTTGGCTGATCTGGCTGGCGGCTTGAGCTACCTGAGACAGCGGCCCACGCTGCGCACCCTGGTCCTGCTGGCCCTGCTGCCGATGGTGCTCGGGATGCCATACATGACGATGCTCACCATATTCGCCAGCGACGTGCTCAAGGTAGGCGGCGGTGGTCTTGGGCTGCTCACCGCGTGTTCGGGTATCGGAGCAGTCGCGGGTGCCCTGTGGGTCGCGGCGAATGCCGAACGCATGCGGCTCGGCCAGGTGATGTTCTTCGGGCTCATCGGATTTGGTGCCACGCTGGTGGTGTTCTCGGTGTCGTCATGGTTCTGGCTATCGGTGGTCGCGCTCGTGGCTGTTGGCGCCACCCAGCAGATCTACATGGCGTCAAACAACGCCTTGATTCAGACCAATGTCGAAGAGGAATTTCGCGGCCGGATCGTCAGCACGCTCTTTCTGAACCGCAGCATGGTCCCGTTGGGGACCGTGCTGGCTGGCATCGGCACTACGCTGTACGGCGTCCAGGCCACGTCGGCGGTGATGGCTGCCGGCCTGCTGCTGTTGGCGGTCACGATGAGCCGGCTCGCTCCTGCGGCGCGCGGTCTCGAGTAAGACAGCAGGCGCGGCCAGCAAAGGACTTCTGCTGATGACCATCATACAGCGGTGTGCCGCTGCATTGTGTTCTTCAAATCCACCATGGAGACTGGCCGCGCGGTGAGCGCCAGTTCGAGTGGCACTCCGGGCGAGCAGGGATTCGCCCGGCGCCTGTCGCCACTGATCGCCGCCTGCGGCGTTGTGGCTCTGCCTGCGCTGCTGGTCCGCCACCAGGCACGGCTGCAGCTCTCGAACGCGGAGATCATCTATCTCCTGCACATTCTCAGCCACCGCTGGGACGCTGACCACTGGCCATGGGTGGCGGTGTCGGCGATCGCGGACAGCTCGGGCGTGCACAGCGGTGTGGTGCGTCGCTGGAAGGCCTCGCTCGAGGCCAAGGGCTATTTAGTCTGTCGCGCGCGCGTGGTGTCCGGTGTCGGCCGGCGTGCGGACGAGCACGATCTGTCGCGTCTGTTCGCCGCGCTGGAAGCATTGGGTCTAGAGGAAGAGTCCCAGAAGGCGCTAGACAAGGTTCGCGGCGATCTTCCCGAGGCTCAGTTCCATCGGGGACTGGCGACGACTCCACAGTTATCCACAGGGCGCCCCGGCAAAAAGATGAGGGCGCGCCCTCACGAAAACGCCGGTGCGCGGGCCGGCGAAAAGGCCGGGTCGCCCCCGACGAAAAAGCTAGGGACCGCCCCGGCGAAAACGCCGGGCGAGATACAAACC
>JBPCIO010000162.1:0-6442 GCA_051006215.1 Chloroflexota bacterium | reverse complement strand
GCTCCAACGAGCGCGTTGTTGTCGGCACTCATCGTCTTTTTCATCCTGTCCACCAACGAGTCGTGGCTGGTCGTGGCCTGGACAAGCAGTTTCGCGACTATCTCGAAGCGCATTCTGCGCGGCGATCGCGAGCACATCTTCAATCCCGCCGCATTGGCCCTGGTGTGGGCGCCGATTGCGTTCGGCAGCGGTGAAAGCTGGTGGGGTGCTTTCAGCGACATGCCGCGGGCGTGGGTCGCGTTGCTCCTGGTCGTGGGCGTGTTCCTGACTGATCGCCTGAACAAGTTCCCGCTGGTTCTGGCATTCCTGGCGGCGTACTTCGGCTTCTTCGCCCTGGTGTCGTTAGGCAACCCGACCGCCGTCGCCGAGATGTTCCGCGAGCCATTCTTGCAGGCGGCGCTGTTCCTGGCGTTCTTCATGCTGACCGATCCGCCGACCTCGCCCAATCGATTCGGCGACCAGTTCTGGTTTGGCGTGCTCGCGGCGCTCTCAGCCGGCGTGGCTCAGCTGATGGGCGCCGGCCAGGTCTTCTTGCTGCTTGGCCTGCTGGCGTCAAACGCCGCTCTGGTGGTCGTCCGCTACGCGCGACGCCGCCGAAGTGAAGCTGGCCTGGTGAGCGTGCGCTCGTCGGCCTGAGGACAAGTGGGCCGGCACGGGTGTGGCCTGGCCTACCCTGGTGGGTATGCCGCACGTACCCCTGAACGGCGTGGAGCTGTATTACGAGGACACCGGTAGCAGCCTTCCGCCAATCGTCTTCTGCCATGAGTTCGCCGGCGACTACCGCGCCTGGGATCCTCAGGTGCGCGCCTTGGCCCGTGCCTACCGCTGCATTACCTACAGTCATCGCGGCTTTCCACCCTCGAGCGTTCCCGACGATCCGGAAGCCTACTCGCAGGACCTGCTCATCGAGGATCTGCGAGCTCTTGTCGACCACCTCGGAGTGAAGAAGGCCCACTTTGTCGGCTTCTCGATGGGCGGCAATGTCGTGCTGAACTTCGCGCTCCGCTACCCAGACCTGTGCCGCGGTATTGTGGTCGCGGGCACAGGCGCCGGGACCACCAATCGCGAGCGCTTCGAGCGCGACATCCGGCAGGTCGTCGAGTTGATCGACGCCAGAGGCATTCAGGGTTTCGCCGACGCGTACGCCGAAGGCCCGACACGGCTGCCGTTCAAGCGCAAAGACCCGCATGGCTGGGCCGTGTTTCGACGCCAGCTCGCTGAGCACTCGCCTACGGGCCAGGCGCTCACGATGCAGGGCGTCATGCGCCGCCGACCGACGATTTTCGCGCTCGAGGCTGCTCTGCATGGCCTGGACGTTCCGACGTTGCTCATCATCGGCGACGAGGACGAACCGTGCGTGGATCCGGCCGTGTTCTTGAAGCGGCACATACCATCAGCGGGGCTGCTGGTTCTGCCGCAGAGCGGACATGCTGTCAATCTCGAAGAGCCGGCCATCTTCAATGCGGCGGCGGTCGAATTCTTCAGATTGGCCGAGGCCGGTCTATGGGCCCAGCGGACAACACTCACGACGAGCATGCTGCCGG
Organism: Chloroflexota bacterium; assembly: GCA_051006215.1. Classification (GTDB taxonomy): domain Bacteria; phylum Chloroflexota; class UBA6077; order UBA6077; family CF-72; genus CF-72. Next base: position 4,898 of record JBPCIO010000162.1, on the reverse strand, counting down.
ATACACCGATTGGAGAGGCCAGTGATGGACGCTGAGGACTATTCCGCGCGATTGAACATGCCCATCGGCGAGGCAATCTTCACCCAGCGCTCGATCCGCAGATTCAGGCCAGATCCCATCCCGGACGAGTACCTTGAGTTGCTGGTCGAGGCGGCAGTGAAGGCGCCGAGCGGCGGCAATCGCCAGCCCGGGCGATTCCTGGTGATAACGGACGCGGACCTCATCTACCAGTTCGGCGCGCTGTACCGCGAAGCGTGGTGGGCCAAGCGTCGGGATGAGCAGCGGCCGTGGACCCGGCGCGAGGACATCCCGGCCGAGGATCGGGGCTCGGTCGCCGCTGCACGTCTGGCTGATGAAATCGTAGACGCGCCGTGCATCGTGTTGGCGCTGAGTACGGGTAAGGGCCAGGCAAGCTCCGTGCTACCGGCGGTCCAAAACCTGATGCTGGCGGCGCGCGCGTTGGGGATCGGCTCGGTGCCCACCACACTGCACGCGCAGGTGCTGGAGCGGGTGTATGCATTGCTGGGCATTCCGGCGCAGATGGAGTTCCATCTGTGTGTTCCGCTGGGTTATCCGCGCGGGCAGTTTGGCCCTACCCAACGCCGCCCAACGCCCGAGACGACATACCTCAACCGCTGGGGGGCGCCTGTGCCGTGGGCCGACCAGGCTTCAGACAGTCGCTGATCGGGCCCGCGTCAGGCCTCGCGCAGCGCTTCGGCTGGAGTCAGTCTGGCCGCCTGCCGCGCGGGCAAAATCGTCATCACCAACGCGGCGCCAACTGACACCACGAGCACGAGGCCGATCTGCTCCCAGGGGATGCCGAACACAAGCTCAGGACTCACTCGGCCAAGGAACGTGACCGTGCTCGAGGCGACAAACAGGCCCACGCCAACGCCGAGACCTGCGCCAAGCAACGCCACCACCCCCGATTCGACCAGCAGCCCAGCGCTTATTGCGTTGGCGGTGAAGCCGAGCGCTCGCAACACGCCGATCTGGCGTTTGCGCTCGACCACCGCCCGCGTACTCAGGGTGCCCAGGGCAGCCACGCCCGCCAGCAGGCCCACTCCCATAAAGCCTTGCAGGATCATGTTGAGCAAACCCCGCACGCCCTGCACCAGCCGAAGCTCGTCGCCAATCGTGCTGGCCTTCAGATCCGGCGCAGACAGGTTCAGACCAGCGGCCAGGTCCCGAGCGCTAGCCCCGACCGGCACGGACGCGAAGTAGGCGCCGTTGTCCGGCTGGGGCCAGCCCGCGAGCGTAGCGGTGTTGACGACGACCGCGTTGCCGAACGGTCCCCGAGCGTCCGCCAGCCCGGCCACTTCGACTCGCACAGCGGGATGGGTACCACGCGTGTCGCGCAACCACAGCACGACACTCCGAAAGTCGCTGCCCTGGCCGTCCAACACGCGCAGGCGGTTGGGTACGGGCTGGAGCAGGGCGGCACCCACGATGGCCGTTCCCGGCCTGGACAACCGGCCCCACGCATCGTCGCCACCACCGACCAACGGCGCGCGCACGCCGGCCACGAACGCAGTGTCGACGACGACGAGGCTGGCTGACGCCCAGCGAGCGGCGGAACCCGCGCCAATCTGAATGCCTTCGATGGGAAGGGGTGAGGCAGCCCCGATGGCCGTGAACGCATCCGGCGACACGATGCCACTGGTCGTGAGGTCGGCCCGCAAGTCGCGCGGCGGCAGCGTGCTCTGAACATGGATGTCCCAGCCGCCGGTGACCGCTTCAGGATCAGCGTATGCCAGGCGGGTCGCCGTAAGAAGGACCGCTGAGACCGTCAGACTGAGGACGACCAGGGCGAACATCGCCAGGGTCAGGCCAGTCCGGAACCGATTCGCGGCGACGTAGGCGGTACTCAGCCGCCACAACCCTGATGCAGCAGGCAGCCTGCGGAGCAGTCCTACGTTGTACGCCACCACCCAGACCGCACCCAACAGCATGGTCACGCCGCTGAGAAAGCTCATCTCCACCACTGCCGGAAAGAGCGAAACCGGCAACATCCACCACACGATGAGCGCCACACCGGCGAGGGTGAATACAACGCGCTCCGGTCCACGCAGCCCGGCCCGTAATAACACCCAGCGTGCCAGCAACGCTGTGCCGACAATCCCGAGCGCCACGCCTGCGGCGTAGGCGAGGCTCAGGCGGTGCAGCACTGCGAACGCAACCAGGAGTGGTCCGGCCAACGCTGGCACGACGCTCACCAGCAGCCCACGCCAACCCGGGCCAGCCGCGACGGGATCAGGCTGGTCACGTATGGCGGTCACAATACTGAAGCGGCTGGAGCGCCAGGCAGTCGCGGTGACGGCGACAAAGGTGAGTACCACTCCTAAGCCATAGCTGGCGGCGACGCTCGTGGGCTCGATCACCGGCTCGAGGTGAAAGCCGTACTGCTCGACGAGGCTTTGGGCCAGGGCGATGATGCCGAACGCCAGGGCGAGTCCAGCTCCAAGCCCAAACAGCGATGAGATGACACTGTAGAGCCCACCTTCTATGGCCAGCAGCAGGACGACCTCACGCCGCCTGGCGCCGAGAGCCCGCGTGATGCCGAGTTCGGTGCGGCGCTCGAGCGCCACCAACGAGAACACCAGCACGATGAGCAGCATGCCGCTGAACAGGGAAAACGCTCCGAGAACGACGAACAGGTCAGTGAAGGCGCTTCCCCAGCGGTCGGCCTGGTCCTGGGCCAGGCTCTGGACGTCGATAACCCGGAAGCCCGTGGAACCAGAGGCAGACGCGGCGAAGGGCGTGTTGCCGCGGGTGACCGCACCCCGGAGTCGTCCTGCCAGGCGACTGAGGACGACTGGGTCACCAATCAAGGCCCGAAACTCAGGATTCTTCGCGGCCGCGGGGTCGTCCAGGTCGACCTGCAAACGGTGCAGCTTGACCGCCAGAAAGCCGTCCACGTCAGGGCTGGCCAGGGCTTGCGTCAGGAGATCGCGGGCCGGCGGGGAGGATAATGCCCTGAACAAGCGCGTGGCCGTGGCTTCGTCCACGAACGCGGATCGCAGTTCGACGGTGACGGGCCAGGAGTTGCTCAGGCGTTGGGCCGGATCGCCGCTGTTGACAACCAACACCTGATTCACCTGTTCCTGGCGCTGGAGGAGCTCCTGTAGCCGAGTCAGGGGCAGAAAGATGGTGGCCTGGCCGCCGCCCAGGTCGCCCAGGCGCGTGACGGTTTTGACCCTCCAGGTAGCCTCCGCGCCATTGGGTAGCCCATATGCGTGCACTCGTTGCCCGGGACCCACGCTGAGCGCGGTGGCGGCCTCGGTGTTCAGATATACCTCGTCAACACCGAGCGCGTTGATCGTCAACGGGGCCTGGCTGTTGGCTACCGCTCGCAGTACGAGAGCGTCCTGCGACGGCACGCCCAGAAGGTTGATTTGAGCCGCGAAGGCCTGCCCTTCACTGGCTACCGCCGCCTGTTCGAGGGCGATCGGCACGACCGCCGCCACCCGCGGGTCATCACGGACCAGGTCTTGGATGTTCTGGGCGTCGGACACTGGAAAGTACTCGGTAACGCCGGTCAGCAGTGAGCCGCTGGCAATCGATTGAGCCAGGTCGAAGCCGGAGCGCTGGACCGTCGACGGGATGAAGGCGACCTCGTCGGCGCTCCCCAGCACGCCCGCGACGACCGTGCGCACCGATTGGCTCATGGTGTCGCCGGTCGTAAAGGCGCTGGACAGAATGACCGTGCCGATGGTCAGTCCGAGGGTGATGAGCGCAGCGAAGCCCGGTCGCCGCGGCACATTGCGCCATGCCAGTCGCGGTAACAGCGGGTTCCTCCACGCCGCGAGCCCAAGCACGACCGCGACCACCGCCGTCAGCGCCAGGAGTCCTACAAGGAGGCTGTTCTGTGAGATGCCGAAGAGGCTACGCATGACTCAGCGGTGAGCGAACCGAGGAATCGTCAACGATTTCGCCGTCTCGCATGCGGATCAGGCGACCGGCGTGGGCTGCCACCTCGCGGGCGTGGGTGACGAGCACGAACGTCTGGGCGTTGTCGTGGTTCAGCCGGTCGATGAGCTGCATGACTTCTTCGGCCGAGTCCGAGTCAAGATTGCCAGTCGGCTCGTCGGCAAAGATGACGGCTGGCTGCGTCGACAGGGCGCGAGCGATGGCGACTCGCTGCTGCTGCCCTCCGGACAACTCGCTCGGCCGGTGCCGCAGACGATTTTCGAGCCCAACAACCTCGAGCGCTCGCAGAGCGCGGCGCCGAGCTTCGCCAGCCGAATGCTTCGAGAGCAGCAGCGGCAGCTCGACATTTTCTAGCGCATTGAGTACTGGCAGCAGGTTGTAGCTCTGAAAGACGAAGCCCACGCGCCGAGCACGGTGATCGGCTTTTCGCCCATCCGACAGCTGTGCCAGGCTCAAGCCTTCGAGCAGGACCTCGCCGCCCTCGAAATCCTCCAGGCCGGAAAGGCAGTGCAGGAGTGTTGTCTTGCCGCAACCGGAGGGGCCAACAATGGCAACGATTTCGCCGCGCTCGATGCGCAGGGTTACGCCCTTGAGCGCCGGCACACGCACGCGTCCACTGACATACGTCTTGTACAGGTCGCTTGCCTCGACGACGGCGGTGGACGACGACGAGGAGTGCGGAGTGGGTTCAGCCGGCGACGACTCGGTTCGCGGACGAGACCTATGGCCGAGCACGTGTCGCCTCAGTCTCGGCGAGCGCCTGCGCGAACACGTCAGCCAGGCGCTGGTAGCCCTCCGAGCTGGGATGGAAGCCGTCCTGCGACAAATACTCCGGATGATCGGCAACTTCTTGCCACCGACTGAACAGATCGACGAGCACGGCGTTGTGTTTCGAGGTCGTGGCAGCAATGACCTGGTTCCAGCGATCGACTTCCGCTCGCAGCGGACCAGCCTCAACACCCCTGTAC
>JBPCIO010000161.1:0-23185 GCA_051006215.1 Chloroflexota bacterium | reverse complement strand
AGATTGGAGGCGGCGTGGTTTGAGGCGCCGGCGGAGGATGGGATCGGGCGGATTGTGATCGACCGCCGTGACGACCATGTCAATGCTATCGACACGGGGTTGATGGCCGATCTGGAGCAAGCCATTCGCGCTGCGCGGGCGCATGCTGGCCTGCGTGGGCTGATCATCGCCAGCGGCAAGACGGAGCAATTCGTTGCCGGTGCCGACCTGAAGATGATCACCACGGCGACTGATACACACCAGCTCGAATGGGCGAGTCGCCGTTTTCAGGCCGTCCTCGACGAGCTGGCGTGGCTGCCCTGCACGACGGTGGCGGCCATCAACGGACCTGCTCTGGGCGGAGGGTTGGAGCTGGCGTTGGCATGCGACTATCGCGTCGTGCTGGAGGCGCCCAACGTCAGTCTTGGACAGCCGGAGGTCAGACTCGGGCTGGTGCCGGCGGGCGGCGGGACGCAGCGCCTGCCGCGTCTGGTGGGTCTACGGTGCGCGCTCGAGTTGATCCTGGGCGCGCGTCGGCTGAACGTGGCCCGGGCGCGACAGGCAGGTCTGGTCGACCAGGTTGTGCCTGTGGCCGAGCTCGATCGTGCGGCTCGCGCCTGGGCTGGCAGATCGAAGCGGCCGCTGGACCGGACGTTGCACCTCGGACTGAACATGCGCGCAGCGGCGGATGTGGCGGAGCTTGTAGCTGCCGGGCGCCAGGTCATCTATCGCCAGGCGCGGGCCCGGGTAACTGCTTCAACACGTGGGCAGTACCCGGCTCCGCTACGCGCTCTGGAGGCGGTGGCGATCGGCTTCGAGCGCGGCGTTGCCGCGGGCCTGGAAGCCGAAGCGCGAGCATTCGGCGAGCTCGGGGCGACACCTACCGCAAAGCACCTGATCTGGCTGTTCGTGGCCACCCAGCGCCAGAAGCGGCTGTCGAGATCCTTCTCCCTGGCCGGGGCCAGTCGGGCAGAAGCGGAGCCTGTGCTCGGAGCACCGCCGGCGCCTCCTGAGGAGCCTGTGTTCGGAGCAACGAGGGCGTCTCCCAAGGAGCCTGTGCTCGGAGCACCGCCGGCGTCTCCCGAGGAGCCTGTGTTCGGAGCAACGAGGGCGTGTCCCGAGGGGCCTGTGCTCGGAGCAGCGAAGGCCTCTCCTGAGGGGCCTGTGCTCGGAGCGTCTGCAGCCGCGTACGCCGACAGCGCCGTCGCAGCCTCTGTAGCTTCCCGCTCGGGGGGTGTGCTCGGCGTGGTCGGCGCGGGTCTCATGGGCGCGGCGATTGCCGAAGTTGGGGCGGCGGCGGGTTTGGCTGTGCGTGTGCGCGAGGCTCATCCGGCTGCGCTTGCTCAGGGTCTGGTTCGAATCCGCACATTGGTCGACGATGGTGTCGCTCGCCAAAGGTTCGACCAGTCACACGCCAGCCAGATTATCCAGCGCGTGTCCGGCGCCACCGACTACTCAGGGTTCTCCGAGGTCGACCTGGTCGTCGAAGCAGTCTTCGAGAACCTGAGCGTCAAACGTCAGGTCATCCGGGAGCTCGACGTCGCCCTACCGGCCGGGGCGGTGATTGCTTCCAACACATCGGCTGTGCCGATTCACGAGATCGCGCAAGGGAGCGCTCATCCTGAGCGGGTGGTCGGCATGCATTTCTTCTCGCCTGCCGAGCGCATGCCGCTTGTGGAGGTCATTCGACCAGCCAAGGCCGCCGGATGGGCAGTCCTTCGCGCCGCTGCCCTGGGCATGCGCATGGGCAAGACGGTGATCGTCGTGGGCGACGGCCCGGGCTTCTATACCTCGCGCGTGCTGGGCGTGATGATGAACGAGGCAGCAATCTTGCTCGGCGAGGGGGCGCGCATAGAAGTAGTCGATCGGGCAATGACCGCCTTTGGTTTCCCGGTGGGTCCGTTCGCGTTGTTCGATCAGGTGGGGCTGGACGTTGCCAGGCACGCCGGCGAGACGCTCACGCGTGCCTTCGCAGATCGCATACCGCGCACGTCAGTCGTGCCAAGGTTGATCGAGGCTGGCCACACGGGTCGACAGATTGGCGCGGGCTTCTATATCTGGCCACACGCCACGCGCCTGCCGCGGCGTCTGCGTCAACTCGTGAAGCAGCCTCCGCGAACCGCCAATCCAGCGGTCTACCGCATGCTCGGCTCGCCCGCGCCGCGAGACTTCGGGCAGGCGGCGATCCAGGACCGCTTGGCCCTCGTTTTTGTCAACGAGGCCGTTCGGTGCCTGGAGGAGGGCGTGCTACAGTCGGCCGCGGACGGTGATCTCGGGGCGGTTCTGGGACTGGGCTTCCCGCCATTTCGGGGTGGCCCCTTCCACTACGCGGATGCGGGTGGACTCGAAAGCCTCGCAGCCCGATTGCGGGGCCTTGCTGCCGAGCACGGGCGCCGCTACGAACCGGCCGGACTACTGGTCGACCTGGCCGGTAAGCAGCGGACGTTCTTTGAAGACTAGCGCGAGGTCACGAGGTTCGGTCCGCTTCGTCCGTTGGGCCGAAGAGGACCTACTTCTTCTTGGAGCCGAGAACCAGCTCGCCCAGCGTCTCGCCGAAAGACCGAATCAGGGTTGTCGAGTAGCTGCCGCTCAGCTCGAGCAGCATCTCCTTGGCAAAGCTACCCGCCGGCGCGCGCTCGGCGAGCCGATCGAACAAGCGATTCAGATACGGCGTCAGGAACATCGAGATGGCCCAGACGAGCGCGAAGCGCAGCAAACCTTTGACCATTAGTGTGAGCAGATACTACCTCCGGCGCGCCGTACGCACACTGGTAAGGCTGTTCACGGCGTTTCGCAACCGGCGTAGTCGATCGGCGTGCGGCGCGACTTCGCCGTAGTGTTGCCACTCGTACGTGGTCGTAACCAGGTCGACGGCCTCGGTCGTATCGGGTGAGTGTCTGGCGAGTCGGGCTTTTAGCTGGCCGGTCGTTTCGGCCGCGCCTCGACTCACGCCCTGGGCCGAGGCCCACTCCAGCAGACTGCGATACGCTGCCCACGCGTCGAGCGCCGGCGAATCTGTGGCGCCCGTGGTGGAGTACCCCACCTGCGCGGCTCGCCTTCCGAGGTGTTGTCGAATCCAGCGCAGCAGCCACCCGAAAAAGTCATGCGCGTCTCCACCGGGTGTGCCACTCCGCTCGGTGGCTACGTCTTCGGCTCGCCGAACGGCGGGCTTGAGTGGACTTCCTATCCAGTTGGCCAGCATGGCCCTGACGATCAGCAGAGCCACCAGGCCGGCGAGCAACAGAAGCGCAATCACCACCAGCCAACCGAGCCACTCCTGTCGATCCTGCAGCTGTCCCAGCGCGGCGGGGTCGGGCAGCGGCGGCTGGAGGGGGCCAGGCGGGATGACCTGGGGTTGGACGGCCCCGCGAGGAAAAAGCGACGCCAGCCATGCCATCAGCCAGCCAATGGGGGTGAACGCAAGCTCAACGATGCGCGCGAGCATGCTCCACATCGCGCCAAGCAGCCCGGGCCGAAGGATAGACACCAGGACCACCGCGGCGCCTACCGGGAGCACCGCCGAAACCGTTGCCAGGAGTCGACCGAAGCGGAGCGACGCGACCTCGGCTGCGTCCTGGCGAGACAGCGCCGTGGCCACAAGTCCGCCGACCGCAAACAGCGCTACCGATCCTGCCAGTAGCACAGGGTCAGGCAGCAGGAACGGTCGGAGCATACCGAGCATGGCGAGCATACCCACCGCCAGAACGCTGAACTCCGTACGCACGTCGGCGGCCGTCAGATCGGCTACCGAGAGCGCGCTACCACGCCACCATAGGCCGATGCCGATTGCCATGGGGACGACACTTCGACCAAACCACAGGGTCAGGCCGGGTAGGCCTGGTTCAGGCACATTCGAGACAACTCCACGCGTAGCCAGCGCCAGGCCAATCCCCGACAGGAGCCGCCAGCTTGGGTCACGCAGATCGGGGATGCGGTACACGGCCGCGTACCCGAGCGGCAATAAGAGCGCCAGCAGCAATGGCCCTAGCAAGCCAGGTACGCGATCTCCCTGAGTCGGCAGTGACATGAGCGGCAGCGCCAGGCCGGTCTCCATGGCGAGCAGCGCCCAGATCGTTCGCGGATCTACGCTTCGCGTGTTCACGGACGGCCTTCGAGGCGCGCCGACAGGTCGCAGCCCGGGGTAATAGCTATGGTGGCAGTGGGTCCGCGGCTCGGACGCCGCAGGTGGTTTCTGGCCAGCAGCGTGAGCACGTGGACTCCGGCGTTTTCGAGTTGAGCGATCGAACGCTCCAGGTCAGGTGTTACTTCGGACGCCGCCAGGACTGCCGTGTTGCCGCGTGGCAAGGCGTCGAGCGCCCACGGAATGAGCGCCAATCCGGCTTTCGGATCGAGCCGTGCCAGTCGTTCGAGCACGTGCTGCAAGTGAGGCACGCTGGCGCCAGGCGGCACGACGAGCGGCGGGTTGGTGTTGGCGAGCAGTGCGATTGGGGCGCTCTCGCTCTGCAAGAACACGGCAATCGAGGCCAGCGCGGAGAGGGTGAGCTCGAGTAGTTCACCTCGGTAGATGCCGAACGTAAAGCCGCGCACGTCGAGGAGCAGGCTGACGTGCAGACTGGTGGCGGGTTCGAGGACACGTACTTGCAGGCTGCCGCGTCTGGCGGTCGTGGGCCAGTGGATCATGCGCCGCGAATCGTCAGGTCGGTAGTCGCGCACGGTGGCAGTCCGGGTCGGGTCGGCGACTGGGCTGCTGGGAGTGACGACGTCCATGGACGGGTGATGCAGCGGCAGGGCGACTCGGCTGAGCGGCACGACGCGCGGATAGATGAGCAACTCGAGGTGATCGCGCCAGGCCTGGTCGCGCTCGAAGAAGCCGAATGGATCACCCGCCCGAAGGCGGACTTCGCCCAGTCGATACACGCCGCGCCGTCTGCAGCCGAGCCGTCGCCGCCACCGCAAGCGCTGGTACGGCCACAGCGCGAGTCCGCGGCGGACCCAGACCTGGTCTGGCCTGGCGTACGAAGCTTCGAGGGCTCCCTCTGGGGCAAGGTCGGCTGGAATTTGTTCCCAAACCTCCACCCACGGCAGTGGCAACGGTCGCGGGTTGGCCAGCGTGGACTCGAGCATCACTTCGTCGCCGCAGAATGCGCGGATGCTAGTGGGGCGTCGTGTATAGCTGACCCGGGCGAACGCCAGCCGGGCCCAAGCCTGGGCCACAAGGCCACCGACCAGGAGTGCGCCCGCCAGGAAGGTGACGTCAGTTGCCAGAAAGGTCGCCGCGAGCGCGGTAGCGAGCGCCAGAAGCGCCATCCCCTGGCGGCTGAAGAGCCACGGCACCCCGGACGGCAGCCTGCCTTCCGGCGAATCCATCACGGGCGGGCGGGCTCGACCGGGACGGGCTCACTATCGAGGATGCTCTGAATGATGGCGGCAGCGTCCCGACCGCGTAGCCGCGCATCGAGCGACACCATCAGTCGGTGGGCGAGAACCGGCACCGCGAGATGCTTGACGTCGTCCGGCAGTACGAAGTCACGTCCCTGAATGGCGGCCCAGGCCTGGCTGGCTCGATGCAGGGCCAGCGTTGCGCGCGGACTGGCGCCCAATCGCACGTCCGGATCCGAGCGCGTCGCGCGCGCCACGCGCACTACATACTTTCGCACTTCATCCCGCGTTCGCACATGATTGCTCTCGTCGACGGCCAGAGTCACGTCCGCGGTCGACACGACCGGATCGAGGGCCTGCGCCGAAGCGGCTGCGCCGCGGGCCACGAGCGCGTCTTCGTCCGCTTCGCTTGGATACCCGAGGCTCAGGCGCATGAGGAAGCGATCGAGCTGCGCCTCGGGCAACGGAAAAGTGCCCTCGAGCTCGACCGGATTTTGTGTGGCCAGCACGACAAACGGGCGCGGCAACGGCCGGGTGACGCCGTCGGCGCTTACCTGGGCCTCTTGCATAGCTTCCAGGACGGCTGACTGGGTCCGCGGGGTGGCGCGGTTGATCTCGTCAGCCAGCAGCACGTTGGCGAAGATTGGACCTGGACGGAAGACGAAGTCGGCGGTGCGCTGATCGAACACCGAGACCCCGGTCACATCTGAGGGGAGGAGATCGGGCGTGCACTGCAAGCGACGGAACGTGCCGCCGATCGACTGCGCTACTGCGCGGGCAAGCGTGGTCTTGCCAATGCCCGGGACATCTTCGAGCAACAGGTGTCCCTCGCACAGCAACGCCACGATCGCGAGCTCGACGGTCGAGTGCTTGCCGACAAGCACCTGCTCGATGTTGCGGCTCAGCCGCTCGGCCACGGACTGTACCGCACCAGGCATTCAGCAGGATGGTACCCAAGGACGGTCCGCGGACAAGAACGGCGCGTGGTGGTCGTTTCGCAGCCCTGTCGGCCACCTGGTTCGTCCTGGTCGACGTCGCCACTGACGATGGCCCGAGCGGCCTGGCTTACCTCCGGACATTCAGGCCCATAGTGCCCGCGCCGAGCAACACGTAACCGCGGAGCTAGCCGAGGTGGCCGTGGGTGAGGATCCGTTTTTCACCACGCGCCAGTGGCGGGGGATGTGGGCCCGCATCACTCAGTGGGGACACGCAGGCCTCAGCTTGATCGGGATAGGAGCGAGTCGAGGTTTCGCTAACCGGTGCCGATGGCTGTTCAGGAGGGGACAGTCGGCTCTCTGGTCGAACCGCTGGCGTCCACTAATGTGCCCGGGCAACCACGAACGGGCCCCAGCGGCCGAACCGGAAGAGTGAGGTAACCAATTTGGCCATGCCAGGAGCCACCACCGCAACGCCGACCAGGGCTCTGTCCCCGCGTCAGTACCCTCACACTCCCGAGGACCTGCGGAGGGAGCCGAACTACCCCATCTGGGTGCGCCTACGAGCCGGCGATCGAAGCGCGCGGGATGAACTGGTTGTCAACTATGCGCCACTGGTCAAGTACGTGATTGGGCGCATGGCCATTAGCTTGCCTGCCGCCATGGACTCGGACGACGTGTTGTCGGCTGGGACGATTGGTCTCTTGCATGCTGTCGAACGCTTCGACCCGGAGCAGGGCGTACGCTTCGAAACATATGGCCTCCAGCGCATCCGCGGCGCGATCATCGACACTATCCGGTCCCTCAGTCCGCTCTCGCGCGGCGCGGGACGTCGGGCGCGACAGCTCGACGAGAACGCCGCTGCCCTTGCGCAGCGCCTCGGCCGCGCCGCGACGCGAGACGAGCTGGCAACTGAGCTGGGAGTCGACCTGGCCGAGTTGGGGCGAATGATTCTCGAATCCACCCACGTCATCGTGTCACTCGATGGTGGCAGCTCCGGCGGCGAAGACGAGGGCGAGGTGCAGTCATTGCGCGATCTGCTGCACGACTCCAACCAGGTCGGCACGGACGAAGTCGCGGAGGAGAACGAGCTTGTCGAGCGTCTGAGCGGAGCTATCGACTCGCTACCTACTCGCGACCGCCTGGTGCTGAACCTGTACTACCACGAGGACCTGACCCTCAAGGAGATCAGTCGGGTCATCGAAGTCTCCGAGTCACGCGTGAGTCAGATCCATACTGCGGCGGTCATGAAGCTGCGGGGGTTGCTGCGGAGCGGACAGCTGGCCAGAGCGGCCTGAAGACACATTCATGCTGTGGGCTGTGGCTGGGTCTGCAGGCGCTCGAGTGCCAGGCCCCACCTCAAGAACTTCTGAAGGCCGCCGATACTCACCAGGAAGGGATCGGTACCACCACCTCTCATGACTGGCATCGACTGGATCGGCGGGCCGGCCCCCGCGCCTTGGTACACGCGCAGCACCTTCGCTCCTGCAGCGCCGGGCAGCCTGCTAAACGCGGTTCAGACGCTCGGCAACGCCTACCCGCGCTACCCCGGGTTGGGCACCGACTCTGTCTGGGTGTGTGCTGCGCCCAGCTGGACGGCGACCGGCGCGGGCTGGATGCAGAATGACCCCGAAGTCCGCCAGCGAAGGATCGACAACATCAAGCAACGGCTCGACGAGGGCACGTACCACGTCTTGGCCCAGGTGCTCGCCCGCCAGATGTGGGCTTCTGCCAGGGTCGGGCAGCACCCCTTCACATGAGTGTCGCCGGCTAGCATTGGCAGGTGTCGCGTCCGCCTCGCCAGCTCTCGGAGTACCCGGCGTACCTGTTCGACGTAGATGGAACGCTGGTGTACCACGATCGCGCCGTTACGGGTGCGGCCGACGCCCTGCTGGCGCTGAAGGCGCATGGTAAGCACGTCGTAGCGGTTACCAACAACTCCTCGCTCGGGCAGCACGCACTGGCCGAGCGATTCCGGAGGTTTGGCTTACCGCTCGAGGACCACGAAGTGTTTTCCGCGTTGGTTGCTACAGCCCGGCTCGTGGCGCACGAGAAGCCTGGCGCGCGCGTGTACGTTTTCGGCAATGCCGGGTTCCGCGCCGCGGTCGAGCGGGCCGGCCTGATCGTTACCGATGCTGAGGACGCTGAGTATGTAGTCGTCGGCAACCATCGGGGTATCAACTACCAGGCGCTCACAACTGCTCTGCGCGCGCTGTTGCATGGAGCGCGCTTCGTCGCCGTCAATGTCGACCGAACGTACGTCGGAGCGGACGGCGGCTTGGTGCCTGGCGCAGGTGTCTTCGTCGCTGCGCTCGAGCGCGGGGCCGGACGGCCACCCGATGTCGTCGTCGGCAAGCCATCCGTCACGCTGCTGCTGGCCGCCGCGGCGAGCATCGGTCAGCAGCCGGCCGATTGTCTCTACGCCGGCGACAATCTCGAAGCCGACATCGTCGGCGCCCACGCCGCCGGCATGGACGCGCTGCTGGTGCTGACCGGTGTGAGCACCGGCGCCGAAGCCTGCCCCGACCCGCCCGAGCATGTGCTCCCCAGCGTCGCTGACCTGGGAGCGCTGTTTCTAAACTCCGGTGATTAGGCTCGACCGCCGCCATTTCGGCGCAGTTCGGCTACGATGTGCGCCGTGCCTGCGACGGCTGCCCGGCTGACTTCGCGCGCCTTGCCCACAGATCGCGCCCAGGCGCGCAGCCGATAGCGCAGCACCAGGCCGATCATCCACAGGCCCAGACTGATAGCCGTGCGGATGTCGCCGGTGACGCTGGAAACACCAACGCGCGGCAGATAGTTCAGCGGGATCTGGATCACGCGCAGCCCATGCAGCAGGCTCAGCAGCATCATCTCGGGCCCGAACGCGCTGCCGCCGATGGTGAATTCGGAGGCGATTTGTCCGAGCGCCTCGCGCCGAATCAGGCGCATGGTGCAACCGACGTCGGTGAGGTTGGTGCTGTTGAACAGGAATTCCATCAGCTTGGCCACACCCCAGTTGCCCCAGCGCAGTAGGGCGCCCATATTTGCGCCGCGCCAGATGAACGTGCGCGCGGTGCGGCTGCCGTACACCACGTCGAAGTCGTCGACATAGGCCAGCAGCTGGAAGGTGTCGCGGCCCAGGAAGGTGCCGTCGGGTTCCGAGATCACGATGTAGTCGCCGCTGGCCTCGCGCAAACCGCATTGAATGGCGTAGCCATAGCCCTGCTTGTGTTCGCGGACCTCGCGCACCAGGGTGCCATTGGAGATACGGGCAGTGGCCTCGAGAACTTCCTCAGACGTGCCCGCCGCGGCGTTGTTGTTGACGACGAGGATCTCGTCGACAACGTCCGTCGACGCGAAGTCGATAATGGCTGCCCGAATCGAGCCTCGCTCGTTGTAGGTTGGAAAGACGACTGAGATGCGGCTGCCTCGCCATGACACGTCCTTGAGCCTACCAGCCGAGCACCCGCGCGAAGCGCTCGCGCGCGACCAGGCGCTCCTGGAGGAGGTCCGACCAGGCGGCCGCCGCCTGGAGCGCTGGTACCTCGCCGACCCGCCAGCGGTGGTCGTCGGCCTGGGGCTGCAGCACCGTGTGTCGGACATTGTGGATCTCGAGCGTTGTGACGCCGCCGGCATAGAAGTTCTGGCTCGACGGGCGGGTGGCGGCGCGGTCCTGGTCGGCGGAGAGTCGATGCTCTGCGGCGCGATGTGTGTGCCGCTGCCTGATCCGCTGGTTGGCGACGACCTGAGCGGCTCATACCGCTGGCTCGGCCAGCTTCTTGCCCGGCGCCTGAGTGATGCTGGCGTGCTCAACGCCCGCCGCGTGGAGGTCGAAGAGGCGCGGTCCGACGTTCGCACGCTAAGATCGGCCGACGATGCTGTTGCTCGGCTGCTCCTGGGGACGTGCTACGGTGCGCTTTCGCCGCACGAGGTGGCGGTCGGTACGGCCAAGCTCGTCGGCCTGGCGCAGGTCCGCCGGCGGCACGCCGCGCTGTTCCAGGTCGGCATTCTGCTGCAGGACCAGTCACCCCTCGCGGACTGCCTGGTGGTCCCAGACGAGCTGACGCGCGAAGCGCTCAGAACTGCCCTGGCTCGCCGCACCGTCGGGCTGAGCCAACTCCTCGACCCACGTCTGGACGCCGCAACGCTTGCCGAACGACTCTCGCTCCGACACCAGGCAGGGTGAAAGCGGTCAGCCAGGAAAGCTGATGAGCTTCTGCAACGGCTTTGGGAGCTTGGGGTGCCATGCCATCCTGGCGGTGAGCCGCTCGACGGCGTCGGGTGCGCCCATCAGCAGCGGCCGGCCCCAGTGTCGCAGTGCCGGCGGCCCTTTGCTGGCTTCCGGGGGCGCGGCTTCGAAGCGCTCGAACGCGCCCCAGCGCGCGCCCCTCCAGGTCAACACCTGCCCGCCTGCCTCACGCACGATGAGCACGCCTGCCGCCACGTCCCAGATGCTGGGCCTGATGAACACTCCAGCGCGTAGCGCGCCGCTCGCAATCAGCACCAGCTCGGCCGTGCAGCTGCCGGTGGTCCGGGCGTCAGGCAGGGCCCGTGCCGGACGGGGTACCTCTCGCCCTGGGCGGCGGAATCGAAACGCACGCAGGTACCCACCCGGCAGGGCCATGATCTGCCCACGCTCGTCGACAGCCCGCGAGACCCGCACCGGCTGATCGTCGAACCATGCCCCTCCATCGACCCGGGCGTGATACACGCCCGAGCCTAACGTCGGCCCCGCGGGCACCCAGATGCATCCCACGACTGGAGCGCCATCCGCCAGCAGACCGATCGAGATGCCAAATAGCGGCAAGCCCGAAGCGAAGTTCATCGTCCCGTCGATCGGGTCGATCACCCACACGAAGCGGGCGTCCGCGGCGATGTCGTCGGCGTGCTCTTCTCCCAGCAAGCCATGCACAGGAAACGCTGCACGGAGCTCGGTCCGAAGGAACGTTTCGAGGTCGCGGTCGAGCGCCGTCACGGGATTATCGTGCTTTTTGCCCTTGAACTCGAGCACGACCACGTTCTTGAAGGCTTCTAGGGCACGCTCGCCGGCCTGCCGGGCCAGTTCGACGGCCGTCGCTTCGAAGCGAGCGTAGTCCTCGCTCACGCGTGGAAGACGCCGATGCCGCGATACCGGTGTGCGCGTTTGGCAACCAGTTCCGCGAGCGGAATCTGGTCGAGCACCTCCAGCTCAGCCGCAATTGCTGTCTGGAGCGCCTGAGCGGTGGCGGCGTGGTTCGTGTGCGCGCCTTCGCGGGGTTCGGGAACTATGCCGTCGATGACGCCGAAGCCCAACAGATCGGGAGCCGTAATTTTCATGGCTTCGGCGGCCTCGGGACCCCGCGCGCCGTCGTTCCAGAGAATACTGGCGGCTGCTTCGGGCGAAGCGACCGAATAGATGGCATTCTCGAGCATGAGCACCCGATCGGCCAGGCCGAGAGCCAGGGCGCCACCCGAGCCACCTTCGCCGATGACAACGCTGACGATCGGGACGCGCAGGCGACTCATCGTCAGCAGGTTCTCGGCGATCGAAAAGGCCTGACCGCGTTCTTCGGCTACCAACGACGGGTCCGCGCCCGGGATGTCGATCAGGGTTACCACTGGCATACCGAACTTCTCCGCGTGGCGCATCAATCGGAGCGCCTTGCGGTGCCCCTCGGGGCGGGCCATGCCAAAGCGGCGCAGCACATTTTCTTTGGTGTCGCGGCCCTTCTGATGACCAATCACCATGACTGTGCGCTCGCCGAGCACCGCCATGCCTCCGACGATGGCAGCGTCATCCCCAAATGCGCGATCGCCGTGCAGCTCGAGAAAGTCAGAAAATGCCAGCTGCAGGTAGTCCAACGTGTATGGCCGCTGCGGGTGGCGCGCCAGCTTGACGCGTTCCCAGGCTGCCCGGCGCGCCCCGGCCGGCGGCTTGAATGCGACCGGCCCGTTTCTGCTCATGAGCGTGCCTTCGCTTCGGCGCGGCGGCGAGCGCCAGCGTACAGGCGCAGCACTCGGCTTAGTGTCAGGCGCAGATCCCGGCGCGACACGACCAGGTCCACCATGCCATGTTCAAGCAGGAACGCCGCTCGCTGGGCGTCCGGCGGCAGCTTCTGCTTGGTGATCTGTTCGATCACGCGTGGGCCGGCGAAGCCGACCAGTGCGCCTTGCTCGGCCAGGATCACGTCGCCCACCCCAGCGTAGCTTGCTGTGACGCCACCTAGGGTTGGATCTGCCAGGATGGAAATGTGGGGTGACTGAGCTGCGCCCAGGCTCGCCAGACTCGTTACCGTCTTGGCCATCTGCATGAGCGAGAAGATGCCCTCGTGCATGCGCGCGCCGCCGGAGGCGCTCACGGTTACCAGCGCCACCCGACGCTCCGCGGCGCGATCGGCAGCTCTGGCGATCTTCTCCCCAACCACGCTGCCCATGCTGGCACCCATGAAGCTGAAGTCGAGCACCACGAGTTGGATCGGAATGCCGTCAATTGCTGCCCGGCCACCGACCGCGGCTTCGTGCTCGCCCGTCTTTGACGTTGCCGCGATCAGCCGCCGGCTGTAGCTTTCGCCGGCGGCCGCGAAGCCAAGCGGATCCGCCGCCGCCATGTCCGCGTCGTGCTCGAAGAACGAGCCCTCGTCCACGAGTTGCTGGATCCGTTCGCGCGCCCTGAGACGCGCGTGGTGCTCGCACTTGTGGCAGACCTTGAGATTATTCTCGAACTCGCGTGCGTACAGGAGCTCGCGGCAGCGCTCGTTCTCGCAGCGCACCCACAGTCCGTCTGGCATTTGACGGGCGCCTGCGCCTGGCGCGGTGCGCGCCTGGCCAGGGACGCTGACAAAGCGCGACTCCTTCCGAAACAAGTTGCGCATGCGACCGTCCAGGGACTCTAGCACGCTCGAAGAAGCCGTTTCGGCGCTGGCCGAGCTTGTTCTGGTTCGTTGGTGTGGGCTATAACGCCTCCCGCGGCGCCTCTGAGCGCTCCATACATCCTGTGCCGTCGTGTGCGACGGCCCCCGAGCGGTCCGCTCGGCGCGATTGCCACAGCCGCCAACCCTGCTCCTTCGACCCCCTCGCGGGTTGGCGTTCCTGTCGCGCCTGACGCTCGGCTACTTCAAGGTCCCAAGGAGAACTCTGATCCTTGCTGTCCCTGGCTGCCCGAAACCTCCGTTGTATTGTCGCCTGCTGTGCCTGCAGTGGCATCCTGTTCAGTGCCGGCACCGTCTCGGCAGCACCCCCGCCGGGTGCCCAGGTGGCAGATCTGGCGCAGGCGCATGTCGGCAGCCGGTATGTGTGGGGCGGATCCTCTCCAGCCGGGTTCGACTGCACTGGCTTCGTCATGTGGGTCTTCGGCCAGTTCGACGTCAGCCTACCCCACAACGAAGCCGGCCAGCTGGGGAGCGGTGCGCCTGTCAGCCCTGAAGACCTACAGCCCGGCGACGTGGTCGTGTTTGCCAACACCTACCGACGCGGACTCAGCCACGTCGGCATCTATATCGGGGGCGGGCAGTTCGTGCACGCGGTGGACGAAAGTCACGGGGTGATGGTCAACAACCTGTGGGATGACTACTGGGGCACGCGCTTCGTGGGCGCGAGCCGCCCGCTTGCCGACGCTTCGGCCGCCAGAAGCTCAGTCAGCCGCTGAGCCGACCACGACCAGGTTGTCGGTGCCGACCAGGCTCCGCACCTGGGACTCCAGGTCTGGCGTGTGGCGCACCAGAATGTCAGCGCCGGCAAGCTCGATGCGGCTGCCGGCACGATCGAGCAAGACGAGTCGAATCTCGTCGGAGCCGGGGAACCGCTCCACCAGCACGTGCAGCTGCTCGAGTACGCGCAAACACACGTTGTCGTCGTCGCCACGCGGAATCAGTACCCGTAAGACGTGCTTGGCTGGTCTTCCGTTCGCCTTTTGGTGCGCTTCGCCCGGACGGGCTGCCCAGGCTGGAACGCCACCCAGGCCACGCTCGTCAAGGGAGAGGCTGCGCGTGTCCTCCAACGCCGCACTGTTGGGTGGCGCCTGACCGGCCGCCTCTGGCGAGACCGTGCGCAGAAGCATGCTGCCCGCGCTCTCCGTCGGTGGTGGAGGGACTGCTCCCGCTGCCGGGGGGCTCCACGCGTCTGCGCGGTCGACCACCAGTTGCGGGCGGTCGTCCCGCGAGTCGACCTTGCCTTCGACAATCAAAATGGCCTCCTCGCGCCAGAGCTCAGCCCCTCGCTCGTAGACGCGGGGGAAGACGACCGCTTCGATCGTGCCGTGCAGGTCTTCCAGCGTGAGGACCGCCATCTGTGACTTCGTTCTGGTCAGGATGCGCCGAACGCCGGTGACCATGCCCGCGATCTTGACTCGTTCTCCGCTCAGTTCAGCGGTGAGCTGGCTCGTATCGTGGCTGACTTGGTTGGCGAGCCAGGCGGCCGCCTCCATGAACGGGTGATCGCCAAACTGGAAGCCAAGCACTTCCTTCTCCCAGATGGCGCGGTCCTTCGACGCCGGTCCGCTGGCGCCGTTCGGGGCTGCGAAAGTGAGGGGCCTGGGCGCCAGCGTGTCGGTTCCGCCAACCATGTCGAACAAGCTGCCCTGACCCGTGCTCGCCGCCTTCTGATCGATTTGCGCCGCCGCAATGGCGGAGTCCAGGCGCTTGCTGTCGAGCAGCGCTTCGCGATGTCCGAACGCGTCCATCCCGCCGCACTTGGCCAGCGATTCGACGACCCGCTTGTTGATCGTGTGCAGGTCCTGACGTCGGCAGAACTCTTCCAGACTGGTGTACGGACCGTTCGCCTCGCGCTCCCGCACGATCTGCTCGACGGCGCCCTCGCCGACGTTTTTGACTGCCGCCAGGCCGAACCGAATGCCACCCCGTTCAACCCGGAACTCCAGAGCTGAGGCGTTCACGTCGGGCGGCAACACGGATACCCCCAAGCGCTTGCACTCGGCCACGACGCCCACCACTTTGTCTGTGTCGCCAGCGATCGTGCTCAGGACTGCCGCGAACCACTCGGCTGGGTAATTGGCCTTGAAGAACGCCGTCTGATACGCCACCAGGGCGTAGCAGAACGCATGCGCTTTGCCGAAGGCGTACCCGGCGAAGGGTTGCAGCAGCTCCCACACCCGCTCCGCCGTGTTGCTCGAGTAGCCGTGCTCGACGACCGCTTGCCTGAACTTGGGCCCTTCCTGGGCCATGACCTCCCTTTCCTTTTTGCCCATGGCCCGCCGCAACACGTCGGCCTGGCCCAGACTGTAGCCGGCTAACTTGCGGACGACCTGAAGGACCTGGTCCTGGTAGACGATGATCCCGTAGCTCTCCTCGAGCACGTCAGCCAGGGCGGGGTCCGGTGGTACGGGTGCCTCGCGTCCGTCGCGGCGGGCGATGTAGCTGGGGATGTGCGCCATCGGACCGGGCCGATACAGCGCGACCAGGGCCGCCAGGTGGTCGAGCGTGCTGGGCTGCAGCTCCTGGACGCTGCGCGTCATGCCTGCACCTTCAAGCTGGAACACGGTGCGGGTCTCGCCCCGACTCAGCATGGCGTACGTCTTCGGATCGTCAAGCGGCAGCTTGCCCAGGTCCAGCTCGATGCCGCGGACCGCTTTGACGTTGTCGAGGGCCTTGGACAGCATGGTCAGGTTCGCCAGGCCCAGGAAATCCATCTTGAGCAGGCCAATCTTGTCCAGGACCTTCATGTCGTATTGGGTCATCGCGCTGTCCCCGCGCGTCGCGCGCTGCAGGGGCACGTAGTTGGTGAGCGGCTGATCGGCGACCACGACCCCGGCAGCGTGCGTGCCGGCGTGACGGGCTACACCTTCGACGCCGCGGGCTGTATCGATCAGCCGCTTGATGTGCGGCTGACCGTCGTACAGGCCTTTCAGCTCCTGGCTCTGCTCGAGCGCATCCGCGATCTTCAAGCCGATTGGGATCTGGGGCACCAGTTTCGCGACCCTGTCGACATCGCTCAGGGGGTAGTCGAGCGCCCGGCCGACATCCCGAATGGCTGCGCGCGCCAGCAGGCGTCCAAAGGTGATGATCTGCGCCACGCGCTCGCGACCGTAGCGGTCGATAACGTACTGGATCACCTCGTCGCGGCGGTCGTCGGCGAAGTCCATGTCGATATCAGGCATCTGAATGCGTTCGGGGTTCAGGAACCGCTCGAACGTCAGGCCATATGCCACCGGGTCGAGGTCCGAAATGCCCAGGCAATACACAATCATGCTGCCAGCAGCCGAGCCGCGCGGGCCGCACGGAATCCCGCGCGCGTGGGCCCAGGTGACGAAGTCCCAGACGAACAGGATGTAGGCCGCAAAGCCGGTCGTGTCGACGACGTCCAGCTCGTACTGCAGGCGCTGACGGTGCTCGGCCGTAACGCGCGCGCCGTAGCGCCGCGCCATGCCTTCGTTGCAGGTGCGAGCCAGGAATTCTTGGGGAGTCTGACCTGGCGGGACGATGTGGTCGAGAGTGGGAAAGCTGAGCCGGCCGAACTCGAGCTGCACATCGCAGCGCTCGGCTATGGCAACCGTGTTCCGCAAGGCATCCGGCAAGTGTCCGAAGAGCTGCCACATCTCAGCCGGGGTCTTCAGGTAGAAGGCGGCTGGTTGCATGCGCATCCGCTTCGGATCTTCGACAGTGCTGTTGGTTTGAATGCACAACAGAATGTCCTGAGCGTCGGCTTGTTGTGCATTGGCGTAGTGGGTGTCGTTGGTCACCACCAGCGGAATGCCCAGCTGCTTGTGCAGATCGAGGAGCCCGGCATTGACGATTTGATCTTCCGGGTTGCCGTGATCCTGGATCTCCAGGAAGTAATCCTCGCCAAAGACGTCGCGGTACCAGCCGGCTGCATCGCGGGCCCGGGTCACGTCGCTTTCGAGGATGGCACGCGACGGCTCGCCGCTGTAGCAAGCGCTCAGCGCAATCAATCCCCGCGCATGCTCGGCGAGTAGCGCGCGATCGATACGCGGTTTGTAGTAGTAACCCTCGAGGCTGGCCCGCGATACCAGCTTGATCAGGTTGTGGTAACCCTCGAGATTCTTGGCCAGCAGCACCAGGTGGAAATAGTTGCGGTCCTGGCTACCCACCTTGTCGGACATGCCCCGTGGACTGACGTACGTCTCCACACCCAGAAGCGGCTTGATGCCAGCGCTCTTGGCGGTCGAATAAAAGTCGACCGCCCCGTACATGTTGCCGTGATCGGTCAGGGCGACAGCGCGCATGCCGCTGCGTTTGACGGAGTCGACGATGTGTCGAACCGGCGACAGTCCATCTAGGAGCGAGAACTCGCTATGGACGTGCAGGTGCACGAAGTCCTGGCTCGGCGGAGCGGGCGGCGGCTCAGGACTGGCGGCCGAGGGCTCAGGCTCAGCCGGTTCGTAGGCCTCCGGATCGATGTCAGCGTCTTCGTCCCACCAGGCGCGGACGTTTTCACGTGGGTCAACCACAGTCACGGCAGAGGGCAATATTAAGGGCCAGCCTGGTCGCCACAGGGCCTTTGTGATGGGCTCCGGCGGGTTCCAGTTCAGAACTGGTGTTCGCGGTCTGACACCTGCTTGCCGAACCCGACGGCGACCACTCGCAACGGCGCGGCTAGCTCACCGCCTGCGGAAGGTCACATTCTTGAGCATCACGTCCAGGTCGTCCACGACCCAACCGATGTCTTCCCAGGCTCGCTGCTGAACCTGGTCCTGCCAGTTCGCGTCGATGCGCCCGCGTTTAACATGGCCGCCGCGCCACCACTGCTCGTATTCGAGGGCCGACGGCGGGAGTGGCTCGCCCAGCAGCCCTTCGATGCGCTTGAAACCAAGCGTCACTTGCTTCTGACCGCGGGGCAGGCTGTTCAAGAAATCGCGCAGGGGGTCGTACTTGGACATGCCGATCCCAACCTTAGCGCATTAGGCAGTCTGCACAAAAATGTCGGGGCAAGGTCGGGCACACTCCACCCTGGCAACGGTGCTGCGGGGCCGGGAAAATCGTTTCGCGGGACACGCGCCCGAGAGCAAGCAACCACAGGAGGCCACGTGGCGCAACAGTACCCCTTCTACAAAGCCGAATACATCTGGGTTGACGGAACCCAACCCGTCCCAAAGCTTCGCTCGAAAGCCAAAGTCGTGCCGATGGGGGAAGAGCCGCCCGTCTGGGGCTTCGACGGCTCGAGCACCCAGCAGGCGACCGGCGACCGCTCTGACTGCGTGCTCAAGCCGGTCTTCTCGTGTGACGACCCCATCCGCGGCGCACCGCACAAACTGGTCATGGCCGAAGTGTTTCTGGTGAATGGCCAGCCGCACCCGTCCAACACCCGGGCTGCGTGTCGCGAGGCAGCCGAAAAGTACGCCAAGCACGAGACCTGGTTCGGCCTCGAGCAGGAGTACACGTTCTTCGACGGCATCAAGCCGCTGGGTTGGCCAGACAACGGCTTCCCAGCGCCACAGGGTGGCTATTACTGCGGCGTCGGTTCGGACGAAGTCTTTGGTCGGCCGGTCGTCGAAGCCCACCTCGAGAACTGCCTGCGGGCTGGGCTGAAAGTCTCGGGCATCAATGCTGAAGTCATGCCCGGCCAGTGGGAGTTCCAGGTTGGTCCGGTGACTGCGCCGGAGGTGGCCGATCAGTTGTGGGTGGCGCGCTGGCTGCTGTACCGCACGGCCGAAGACTTCCCAACCACGTCTGGCAACCGCGTGTCGGTTAAGCTCGACCCCAAGCCGGTCAAAGGCGACTGGAACGGAGCCGGGTGCCATACCAACTTCTCGACGATCGAGATGCGCCAGGGCTACGAGCCGTGCATCGCCGCTGCCGAAGCGCTGGGCACCCGCCCGGAGCTGCACATCGCCAACTATGGCGTGGGCATCGAGGAGCGGCTCACCGGCCAGCACGAGACGGCTTCCTACCGCGAGTTTTCATACGGCGTCTCACACCGCGGCGCCTCGGTGCGCATCCCGTGGCAGGTGGCCCAGGACAAGAAAGGCTACATTGAGGATCGTCGTCCGAATGCCAACATGGACCCGTACGTCGTAACCAGACTGATCATCGAGACGGTCTGCGGCACGGCGGACGGAGATCTGGTGATCTCGCACAACGGCAAAGTCCAATCGGAGAGAGTGCGCGCGATCGTCTAACCTGAGGCTGCACGCGGTTAGCACAGCGGGGCCGGTGGGTTCCACGACCGGCCCCGCTGGCGCCTGTACCGCACTATTTCCACGCTAGAGGCGAGGGTGATGCAGCATGGTAGTTGAGCGATCGGACCAGCACGAACAGACCCAGGAATGCGCCACGTGTGGACACCCGGACAGGTTTCATACCTCTACCGGCGCCGCGGGAGGCGGCCAGACCGAGAGTCGACCGTGCAGCAATCCAGAGGACGGCGCACCCTGCACGTGCGAGGACTACAAGGTAGCGTCCTGAAGCGCGTCAGCTGAGCTCACATCAGGCTCGCTCGGTCCGAATGCGCGGGTCGAGCAGGGGGTAGACCAGGTCGAGGATCAGCGTAGCCAAGCTCACGCCGACGATGATCATGAAGACGACCCCGCCTAGCAGGTTGTAGTCGGAGTTGCGGATGCCGGCGCTCAGCAGGCGGCCCACGCCCGGGTAGGCGAATACCTGTTCGACCAGCACCCCGCCCGAGACGATCTGTCCCAGCGATAACCCCAGCGCCGTCACCTGTGGCAGCAGCGCGTTCCGCAGTGCGTACCGAACAAAGACGGTGCGCCCGCGAAGACCCTTGGCGTGGGCAAACACCATGAAGTCTTCCTCGAGCGTGGTGACGACGAGGCTGCGTGTCAGCAGCGCCCAGCCGCCGGTGGCTACCAGGACGATAGACAGCGCGGGCAGCACGGCGTGGTGGAGGATGTCCAGCGCAAAGTCGACTCGCATGCCCGGAAAAGTGCCTCCTGAGTAGCCACCGGTAAGCGGGAACAGGTGGAGTTGAAAGACGAACAGCGACACCAGCAGCAACCCGAACAGGTAGTACGGGAGCGCCTGCAGGGCCATGATCGGAGGTCCGATAAGCCGCACCAGCACTGGCGCGTGTGGCCAGGCCAGGGCCGCCCCGAGCAAGCACCCCAGCACCCACGCAATGAGGCTCGCGGTAGCGAGCAGTGCGAGTGTCCATGGCAGCGCCGTTGCAATCATGTCGTTGACGCGGTTGGGGTAGAACGACGACGAGTACCCGAAATCAAACCGCACCGCGTTGGACACGTAGGTCAGGTATTGCTGCCACAGCTCGCCGCCAGGGCCAGGCGCCCCGCGGCGCCCAGGCTGCAGCCTGGGCAGCAGAAAATTCACCGACGCGGCCGCCCAAACGCACAATCCGAACACCCCGACGCGTTTGGCAACGTACTCTGGGCGCATGCTGCTTGAGTATGCACCCGCTGGCCCGCGACCAGAATGGTAGCCAGCCTAGCACCGGCGGGGGTCCAACCGGCTCGCCGCAGGCTGCTACGATCGGCGCCGATGACTGGGCTGCTGGTAACCCTGAGCGAGCTGGACACGCTAGCAGGGAGGGTGCGCCTGATCGATGCGCGGTGGAAGCTGGGCGCGCCCGAGGCTGGCCGAGCCATGTTCGAGCAAGGCCATATTCCTTGCGCCGTGTACGTGGACCTGGACCAGGCGCTGTCCGACCCACCTGGGCTGGGCGGCCGGCATCCGCTCCCGACTGCCGAGCGCTTCAGCCTGGCCATGTCGCGCGCTGGAGTCGACGCGCGGACGCTCGTGATTGCCTATGACGACGGAGGTGCCGGCGCGGCGCGACTGTGGTGGCTGTTGCGGCACTTTGGTCACGCGAGCGTGACGGTCCTGGACGGCGGTTTCGGCGCCTGGCAAGCCAGCGGGAGGCCCATCGAAACAGGAGCCGGCCACCCACCCCAGCCCGCCCAGTTTGAGGCAACACCTCGCGAGGCAGACATGCTCGACGCTGAGACCCTGCGCCAGGCGCTCGAGCGTGGCGAGGTCCATCTGCTGGATGCACGCGCGCCGGAGCGCTGGCGAGGCGACGTTGAACCGGTGGACTCCATTCCAGGCCGAATTCCTGGCGCCATCAATGCTCCGGCCGCCGACAATTTGCACAACGCGTTCTTTCGATCGCCAGAGGAGCTGCAGCGCCACTACCAGGCGCTTGGCGTCCTCGACGGCCGACCGATCGTGGTGGCTTGCGGCTCGGGCGTGACCGCGTGCGTCGATCTCATGGCTCTGGAGCTAGCGGGGATCAATGGTGCGCGGCTGTTCCCCGACTCGTATTCGGGTTGGATCGCCAGGGGCTTACCCGTCGAAACCGGGACTCGCCCTGCGCGCTGAGCATCCGCAGGGATGACGGCAGTTCATGACAGGGCAACCGAAGCCTGCCATGTTTGAGATGAATGGAACTCGACTACGAGCAGACGCTGAGTCCGTATTTCGGCGCACAACAAACGATGAAGGTCTCGCCGCGGCTGGTCGCGGCGAACTACATCCTGGAGCTCAGCTCGCAGGAACTCCAGCAAGCCATCGCGACTGAGCTGCATGACAACCCAGCGCTCGAGGTGGTCGACGTCCCCACGTGCCGCGTGTGCGGCACCGAAATGCGAGGCTCCATCTGCCCGCGCTGTATCCAGCAGCAGAAGTCGGGCAGCCAGGCGTCGGTGGCCGACACCTCCACGTCCAACGCCGACGATGGCCCAGAAAGTCGTGGTTCGGACGACGAGGATTTCGACCCGCTGACCCGCGTCGCCTCGGAGCAGACGCTGGCCGAGAAGCTGATGACCGACATGGGCGCCCTCCTGCCAGAGGAAGACCTGCCGATCGCCGAATATCTGATCGGCTCGCTCGACGACAAGGGTTTTCTGTCCGCCAAAGTCGAGGACATTGCGTTTTCTCTGGATGCGGATGTCGATCGCGTCAGGGCCGTGCTGCGCGTGCTGCAGTCAGAGGACCCGGTTGGCATCGGCGCGCGCAATCTGCGCGAGTGCCTGCTGATGCAGATCGACCACCTCGCAGGTCGCGGCGTCAGCCAGCCCCACGCGCGCGAAATTGTGAGCCAGTTCCTGACCGAGCTGGGCGAGCACAAATTCGCTCGAATCGCGCATGAGCTGAGAATTCCGCTACATGCGGTCTCGGCGGCATGGGACTTCGTCAAGCAGAAGCTGAACCCCCACCCGGCGCTCGGGTTCTCGCCGACCAACGCCAGCGACCGCGAGACGCGGGCGATGTACATCACGCCCGACGTGACGATCACCAGGGGCATGGACGACGAATTTGAGATCGACGTCATCGAGAGTCGACGCTTCATGCTGCGGATCAACCCGATGTACACGCGTCTGGCGGCCGACTTACATCACAGTGGCGCCAGCATGAACACTGACGAAAAGAAGCACGTTCAGCAGTATGTTGGGCGTGCCAAGCTGTTCATCGCCAATATCAACCAGCGGCGTCAGACGATGTTCCTGATCACGACGTGCATCGTCGAGCGGCAGCGGGCGTATCTGGAGCATGGGATCCGATGGCTGGAGCCGCTCAGCCGGGCCGGGATTGCGGAGCAGCTCGGCATTCACGAGAGCACCGTCAGCCGCGCCACGGCCAGCAAGTACGCCTTGTTGCCCAATGGCGAAGTGATCCCGTATTCACATTTCTTCACGCCCAGCCTGAGCGTGAAGGACATCATGAAGGAAGCCATCGGCAAAGAGGGCAAGCCGCTCACCGATCATGACATCCAGGAACGGTTGCAGGCCAGAGGCATCCACATCGCCCGCCGCACGGTCTCGAAATACCGCATGCAGCTCGATATCTTGCCCAGCGCATTGCGATAATCTTGGTTGGATTCGTTCGGTGCTTTGGCACAGGTTCGCAATTCATGGACGTGGTTGGATTGGCACAGTGTTTGGCACGGGTTTGGAATCCGTGGACGTGGTTGGATTCGCACAGTGCTTTGGCACGGCGCTACGCGCCGGAGGGGCGCTGCCCCTTTACCCCGCCGGACTCACGCTGGTCATGTCGTTCCCTCGCCACTGCGGGGGCTCCGTCCCCAAC
>JBPCIO010000160.1:0-29919 GCA_051006215.1 Chloroflexota bacterium | reverse complement strand
ACTCGAAGGTCGGCTGCATTCCAGCGGGGTGTTGAGCTACCTCAGCCGCGAGCACGCGCGCGCCGCGCTGCCAGACCTGGAGCGTCGGGGCTTTGGCTGGATCTTGATGCACCCTGGCTGGAGCGGCGGCGACCTGATGAGCGAACGCAGCATTGGCCATACAGGATTCACTGGCACCGGCCTCTGGATCGACCTGGAGCGAGCGCGCTACAGCGTGCTGCTGACCAATCGTGTCCACCCGTCGCGCCACATCGAATCGAACATCCAGGGCTTGCGGCGGGCGTTCAACCACGTCGCACATGCGACGTGATCGTTCGGCCGGCTCGCAACGCAGACGCCGCTGCCATCGCGCACATTTATTCGCAGGGCATCGAGGAACGCATTGCCACGTTCGAGACTGAGCCGCGCTCAACGGCCGACATGCTGGACTATCTCGCCGAACGGGTGGACCACTACCCCGTCATCGTGGCCGAGCGGGATGGGTTGGTTGTCGCCTGGGCTGCCGCGGGCCCGTACCGCTCCCGCGACTGTTACTCGGGCGTGTGCGAGTTCTCGGTGTATGCCGACCGGGCGGCGCGGGGCACTGGCGCCGCTCAAGCTGCCCTGCAAGGTCTGATCGACGCCTGCGAGATGGCCGGGTTTTGGAAGCTGGTCTCCCGCATCTTTCCTGAAAATGGCCCCAGCCGTGGTCTGTGCCGCAAGGTCGGGTTCCGAGAGGTGGGCGTGTATTACCGCCACGCCAGGTTGGACGGACAGTGGCGCGATACGGTAATCGTGGAACGCCTGCTGGGGGAAGCCGCGCGATGCTAGAAGCGGCCAGCACACGCTGCTCATACTGGTTGAGACCTCTGGCCAGGTCTGGCATGCTGTGCTTGCATGCCGATCCAGCTTCTTCCGTTTGGCCGAACGGGCCATCAGAGCACGCGCATGATCTTCGGCGCCGCCGCGCTGGGCAGCGTCTCTCAGGACGTAGCCGATCGCACTCTCGACGTGCTCCTCGAGCACAACATCAACCACATCGACGTGGCTGCCAGTTACGGGGAAGCCGAGCTACGTATAGCGCCCTGGTTGAAGCGCTACCCAGAACGGTTCTTCCTGGCCACCAAGACTGGCAAACGTCGCGCGGCTGAGGCAGGCGAAGACTTGCGGCGGTCGCTCGACCGGATGCAGGTGGACCATGTTGACTTATGGCAACTGCACAACCTGTCCGATCCGATCGAGTGGGACACCGCGCTCAGCCCGGGCGGGGCCATCGACGCGGCCATCCAGGCGCGTGAAGAAGGCCTGGTGCGGTTCATCGGCGTCACCGGCCATGGCGCACAAATCGCGGCCACCCACCGACGCAGCCTGCAGCGATTCGACTTCGACTCCGTGCTTCTGCCATACAACTTCACGACGGTGCAATCCAGCTACTACGCGGAAAATTTCGATGCGCTCCAGGCGGCCTGCCAGGAGAAAAATCGCGCGCTTCAGACGATCAAGTCGATCGCTTACCGCCCCTGGAGTGGTCGACCGCGATTTGCGACGACGTGGTATCAGCCGCTCGAGGCCCAGGCCGACATCGATGTGGCCGTCCACTGGGCGCTCGGGCGCCCGGGCATCTTCGTCATCTCGAGTGGTGACGTCGACCTGCTCCCCAAAGTGCTCGAGGCGGGTGAGCGCTGCCCGAGCCAACGCCCGTCCGACGCCGACATGCACCGCATGGTCGAGCACTTGCAGATGGAGCCGCTGTTC
Source organism: Chloroflexota bacterium (assembly GCA_051006215.1). Lineage (GTDB taxonomy): Bacteria > Chloroflexota > UBA6077 > UBA6077 > CF-72 > CF-72. The sequence continues at coordinate 28,185 of JBPCIO010000160.1, read as the reverse complement.
GTTTGAACTGAGAAAGAACACGGAACCGGCCGCGCATTCCGTGCATTTGCCACAATGAGCGAACCAGGCTCGATTGCGACTGCGCTGGCATTCGAACACGTTTCCAAAGTTTTCCCAGATGGCACGCGCGCCCTCGACGACGTCAGCCTGCAGGTCAGGTCCGGCGAAATGGTGGCCATCGTCGGGCCGTCCGGTTGCGGGAAGTCCACCTTGCTCCGCCTGGCGTCGCGCCTGACCAGTCCGTCGAGCGGCGAGGTCGAGGTTGGCGACGGCAATCTGGGCTACGTGTTTCAGGATGCAACGCTGTTGCCCTGGCGAACGGTGCAGCGAAATGTCGAGCTCCTGGCTGAGCTGGCAGGCATCGGTGCTCGAGAACGCGCCCGGCTGGCGGCTCAAGCAATTGCCTTGACCGGTCTGAGCGGGTTCGAACGCCATCGACCGCGAGCACTCTCGGGCGGTATGCGGATGCGTGTCTCGCTGGCCAGGGCGCTGACCCTGCGGCCCCGAATCTTCCTGTTCGACGAGCCGTTCGGGGCGCTGGACGAGATCACTCGCGAACGTCTCAACGGTGAGCTGCTGGATTTGTTCGAGCGCGAGGGCTTCGCCGGATTGTTCGTGACGCATTCGGTCAGCGAAGCTGCTTTCCTGGCCTCACGGGTTGTGGTCATGTCGGCGCGGCCAGGCCGGGTCGTGGCCGAGATTGCGGTTCCGTTCGCCTATCCGCGCGCTACGGAGCTGCGCTTCGAGCCGCAGTTTGCGACTGTGGCCGGCCAGATTTCGGCGCGCCTGCGCGAGAAGCCGGTGTGATCGCAGGAGCACCTACTGGCCGTCGAGCGCGCGTCATGCAAGCGCTGGCGCCTCTGGTGGTGTTTGCCGTCGTCATCGGCGGTTGGCTGTTCATCAGCTACGTGCTCCTCGAGCCCCGGCGGCGGTTTCTCATGCCGCCGCCTCAGGACGTGATCCGGATCGGATTCTTCGACGCCCGCAACCTGAGCGAGATCCTGGGCGGCCTGTGGTCCACGACGCAAGTCGCGATCGTCGGCCTGCTGGTCTCGATCGCCGTAGGGACGGTGGTCCCGGTGGTCATGATTCAGGCGCGCTGGGTGGAGTGGTCACTCTACCCCTGGGCGGTCGTGCTGCAAACGATTCCCATTTTGGCCATCGTTCCCCTGATCGGGTTCTGGTTCCAGTTTGGTTTCAGCAGCCGAGTGCTCGTGTGCGTCCTGATTTCTGTGTTTCCAATAGTGACCAATACGCTGTTTGGCCTGAAATCGACCGACCAGATGCAGCACGATCTGTTCACCTTGCAGCGCGCCAGTCGGCTCCAACGGCTGATGCAGTTGCAACTGCCCGGGGCGCTGCCGGCCATCTTGGCCGGTTGGCGCATCGCCGCCGGGCTCTCAGTGGTAGGGGCGATCGTGGGCGACTTCTTCTTCCGCCAGGGTGAGCCAGGCATCGGCCGGCTCATCGACGATTACCGCGCGCGGCTGCAATCAGAGCAACTGTTCGCGTCGGTCGCGGTCTCGTCTATTCTGGGACTGGTCGTGTTCTGGGGATTTGGCTTGCTTGGTCGAATCCTCGTCGGCTCGTGGCACGACTCTCACCGCTCAGCAGAATGATCCAGATCTACGAAGGAGTTCCGCATGCCTCGTCTTGCATGGGCTAAGACAAGCTCGGTGCTGCCGGTCCTGGCTGCCGCGCTCATGGCTAGTGGCTGCACCGCCGCCGCGCCGACAGCAGCCCCGCCAACCGCCCCGCCCGTCGCGGCCAAGCCGACCACCGCGGCGCCAGCCTCTCCGGCTACTGCAGCGTCGGCCTCTGCCGTGGCTTCAGTGGCGCCGGTGACCAAGCCGGCGGCCTCGCCGTCGGCCGCGGCTGCCGCGTCGGTGGTCCCATCTCCGAGCGCAATCCCGGCGGCGGCGGCTGCCGCCGCACCGGTCAGCCTCAAAGGCGTATGCCCCGACAACGTCGTCGTCCAGACAAACTGGTGGCCCGAAGCAGACCACGGACTGCTGTATCAGTTGATTGGCCCGAATGGCAAAATCGATCCCAATACGAATGCCTACTCGGGCCCGCTGGGCACGACGGGCGTCAACCTCGAGGTCCGCGCTGGCGGCCCAGCCATCGGGTTTCAAACCGTGACGGCCCAGGAGTACCAGGACGACGACATCCTGCTGGGGCTAGGCAGCACTGACGAGCAGATTGGTACGTCCGCCGACCAGCCCACTGTGGCCGTGCTGGCCTGGTACGACAAGAACCCGCAGATCCTTTTCTGGGGTAACCCGGCCTGGAATTTCACCAGCGTCGCCGATATCAAAGCCAGCGGCGCTACGGTGCTTGCGTTTTCCGCGGCGGCCTTTCTGGACGTGCTCCAGGGCAAGGGATCGCTGGATAAGAACCAGGTCGACACCTCGTACACCGGCGATCCGTCGCGGTTTGTGGCCGCGGACGGCAGCATCGTCTCCCAGGGCTTCGTGACGGCCGAACCGTACATCTACGAGAACGAAGTCAATGGTTGGAAGAAGCCTATCAAGTTCTTGCTTCTGGATAAGGAGGTGCCGATCTACCAGGACACGTTGGTCATTCGGGCCGACAAGCTGCCTGCGAACCGAGCCTGTTTGCAGAAGTTGGTGCCCCTGATGCAGCGCTCGGCGATCGACTACGTGAAGAACCCTGGCCCGATCAATGCCATGCTCGTCGACTACACCGCGAAGATCAAAGGCGGCACACAGATTTCGGAGCCAGGCGCCGCGGACGCCGTTCAAAAGATGCTCAGCCAGGGAATTGTCGCCAACGGCACAGACGGCGTCTACGGCTCGTACGACACCGCCCGAGTGCAGACGCTGATTACGGATTTTGGCCCCATTTTCGCCGCCCGAGGCAAAGCTCCCAAATCTGGGCTGCAACCGTCAGACCTGTTCACCAACGAGTTCCTGGACAAGTCCATCAAGCTGTAAGTACGAGTTCCTGCGCTACCAGCCGCGGACTATCCATTCCTCGAGATGCGGCCGTTCGGTGCCGATGGTGGTGTCCTGACCGTGGCCCGGGTACACGACCGTCTCGTCCGGCAGGCTGAACAGGCGTTCGCGGATGCTCGAGATGATCCGTTCGAAGCGGACCGGGTCCTTCTGCGTGTTGCCGGGTCCACCCGGAAACAACGTGTCCCCTGTGAACAGGTGCGTACTCTTGGTAGACGCTGAGCCCAGCACGAAGCACGTCGAACCCGGCGTGTGCCCAGGCGTGTGGATGGCCTGGAATGCGTGCGGTCCGACGGAGAAGCTCTGCTGGTCCACGATCAGCAGGTCAGGTTCGATACTGAGTTGTGCGGCGTCGTCAATCCCGATGCCAACGGGCGTCTTGATCAGCTCCTTGAGCTTGCCGACGTTGGCGTGGTGATCCTGGTGCCCGTGCGTAATCAGGATGCCTTTTACCTTCAGTTCGCTGACCGCCGCTGCGATCTGTTCAGGCTCGAAGCCGCCGTCGAGGACGTACGCGTCACCCGAGCCAGCGTCCGAGACGATGAAAATATTGTTGCCGTACGGTCCGATATTTCGCAAGCAGCGAATGACTAGCCCATCTGGCGTTTGCACGAGTGCTTCGACGGTCAATTCGGTGGCTCCTCAGTGATGTGGGCGCCGACGCGGCCCAATTTCCCAACCATGTCTTCATAGCCGCGGGCGACATGCTCGGTACCCACGATGCGGCTTTCTCCATTCGCGGCCAGCGCGGCCAGGACCAGCGTTGCGCCCGCTCGCAGGTCGGAAATCTCGACCTGGCTCCCATGCAGCTGGCTCGGGCCATAGAACACAGCAGTGTGCGGGTCGAACACATGAATGCTCGCGCCCATCTGCTGCAGGGCCACCGCGTAATCGAACCGGTCTTCGTACAGGGTTTCTTTGATGGTGCTGACCCCGTCAGCCTCGACCAGGGCCAACGAAAATGGAGCTTGAAGATCAGTCGGGAAGCCGGGGTAGATGGCTGTACTGACCCTGTGCTCGCGGAACGGCGGCCGGCCCGCCACCCGCACACCGCCAGGCTCGGATGCCACACCGATGCCAGCCTTGCGGCAAGCGTCGATGAAAGCGCCCAGGTGATCCGGCCGCGCGCCTTCCAGAAAAAGCTCGCCACCAGTCACCGCCGCGGCGATGGCGAACGAACCTGCCTCGATGCGGTCCGGGATGACCTCGGTGCGTGCGCCGCGCAGCGAGCCCCTGGGCACCCCCTCGACGACGATCGTGTGGACGTCCTGCGCATCACGTCTGGCAGAGCCGCCCATGGCATTGACGAAATCGATCAGGTTGTCGACCTCTGGTTCCGCAGCCGCGTTGCGAATCGTGGTGCGGCCATCGGCCAGCACGGCGGCCATGAGGAGGTTTTCGGTGCCCGTCACGCTCGCCTCCGCCAGCCGCAGATCGGCTCCGCGCAAACCCCCAGGTACGCGGGCATAGTAGTAGCCCCACTTGTAGTCGATCTCCGCCCCCAGCGCGCGCAACGCATCGACGTGAATATTGACCGGCCGCCTTCCGATTCGGTCACCGCCCGGATTGGGGATGACGACCTTGCCAAGCCGTCCAAGCATCGGCCCCAGGAGAACAAAAGAAGCGCGAAGGCGTTTGGCCGCCTCGAGTGGGATAAAGTCCCAATCGAGTTGGCGGGCATGGATCCGCAACTCGTGTTCGCCGACCCAGCACGCTTCGGCCCCAAGATCGCACAGCACTTCGAGAATGGTCTCGACGTCCGCAATCCTGGGCGCATTGGCGATCGTGCACGGCTCGTCACACAGCACGGCCGCCACCATGAGCTTCAAGACGGCGTTTTTGGCGCCAGAAATCGGCACCGTCCCGCGCAATGGAATGCCGCCCTCGACCACAAAGGAGGTCGACTGGGCTGGCGTGACCTCGTCAGCACCACTACCGACCTCTGCCTCCGCCATACTAAGCGGATTGTATGGCTGACGCGGCGTGGCGTTTGGCGTACGGTGATGCAATACCACATAGCGGACCTTTGAATTCTTGAAAGCACAAGTGGCCCATGTCAGAAGCACCCCTTTCTAATCGCCCCGCTCCTCGCACCACGGCCGCCGTCGAGGCGGAGCTGCGGCGCCAGATTCGCGCCGACATGACGCAAGCCCGTGCGGACGCGGACGGCGAGCTGAACGACGAGAGCCTGGCGTCCATCATCGCGCATGCTATCGGCATGGCTGTGGGATGGCACCTGGACTCGCCCGAGCACACCCGCAATGCGACCGTAAGCAGCCGCACGTGGCGGCCGGCAGGTGGACCCCGCGGTGGCCGCCCACCGGACAATGAAGAGCGTTCGTTCGAGGACCGGAGCCCGCGTCAGTTCGACGATCGACGCCGTGGGCCGCCGCCGCCCCAGGACCGCGGTCCATCCCAGGACCGAGGGTCGTTCCGAGACCGCTCGCCGTACCCGGACCGGCCGCCGCGCGACTTCGACGATCGCGGGTCACCGCCGCGGCGGGGCCCGCGCGACGACGATCGCGACTTTCCGCCCCGGCGTGGACCGCAAGGACGTCCGTCGGGATTCGGCCCGCGCAGCAGCGGCGGCCGCCCACCCAACCGAGGTGGAAGCGGAGGCGGCTACGGCCCGCGCCGCCAACCCCCCCGCAGCCGCTAACCCAACAACCCCGCCGAATCCGTCACGGCGCGCCGCGGGTGGGCGGTGTGCCGGTCAGTACGGCTGCCACCGCGAGTACGACTGCCCCGAGCGCCAGTTCCGCCCAGACACTTTGGCGCAGGACTCGCGGGCCGCTCGCCGTTAGCTCACCGGCGTCGCGGAATCGGCTCCTGCCGTGCCAGGTATTGAACCCGGCCAGCGACAGCATGCCCGCAAAAAGCCCGAGCTTCGCCAGCACCAGCTGGCCATACCCGGTGCCGACCAGCGCCGACCACGACCCGATTTCAAACACCGCCTGCACCACCCCCGAGAGCACAACCATTGCCGAAGCAAGCAGGGCGAATCGGCTAAACCTGGCCAACAGCCTTCGCCACATGGCGTGGTGTCCGGATGTGTCTGCTGTTGACACTGGCTGTAGACACGCCAGCAAAGCGATCAGGCCGCCGACCCAGGTGGTCGCGCCGACAATGTGCAGCCAATCCACGCCAATGCCGATTCCCGCGAGTGGCCCAAGCGCTGCGCCGTGGCTGGTAAGGCTGCTGGTCAACAACACACCGGGCAGCGTCGCCAGGGCGCACTCCGCGGCGAGACCTTCCAGCCCCCCGAATGCCACCAGCAGCAGACTGACCACCTCGAGCCCGATCCGCGGCCACCAGATAGCAGCGAAACGGCCGCGCAAGAGCAGGTCGGCCAACGGCTGACCAAATCCCGCCAGGGGCGTCACGCCCGCGGCGGCGGCCGCCTGGGCCAGTGCGGTAAAGAGTGTCCCGACCACGAGCAGGACGCCGCCGAGCACGACCAGGCGGAGGACTCGGAGGTGCAGTGCCGCGCGCACTTCGACACGCTCGCCAGCTACCACGGGGCCGACCACAAGCCTCCACGCCGCCAGCACTCCACCAAAGAGACTGGCGGCCAGATAGAACCACCAGCGTCCCAGGGTCGTTTCAGGCGTGGCACTGAGCTGCACGGGACTGGCGTTGCGTGTTGCGTCCGCCGACACAGCCACGCCCACGAAGAGCGGGAAGCGGCCCGTGTCGGGGTGAACGTCGATTGTGGACAGGCTTCGCCAATCCACCGAGTAGACCCCGTTCGGCAACCCAGGCGGCAAAGAAACCACGAGTTGGTGGTCGTCGCTCTGGTCGACGTGCGTATCCCTGTTGTCGACCAGCTCGCCGGCGGCGTTGAGAACACGGATGCCGCTGAATACGATGTCGATCGGCTCGCTGAACAGCAGTCGCACTTCCTGCGGAGCCCGGGCGAGCGTCTGGTTGCTGGACGGAATGCTGCGCAGCAGCACGGCGTGCGCCAGAGCTCGGTCAGGATTGGCGCTGGCAAACATGCTGAGAACCCCGACCGCTACCAGAACCCGGCCCCGTGACCAGTGCCGTCCGATCCGGTCAGTGCGTATCACCGGGTGCCGTCGCTTGGTCCGGGATTCACGCCTGGTACAGCCGCCGCTGCCGTCTGGCCCGAGTTACCTAACGTGGCGCGCGCGTAGTTGATGACGCTCCAGCGTTGGTCCTCGGTCAGGACAGCCTTCCAGGCCGGCATGGCCGAATTCGGGAAGCCGTAGCTCACCCAGTAGAACAGCTCGCCATCGGTATGCACGCCCGGCGACGTGTGGACGCGAAGATCGGCCGGCCTCGGCACCAGTCGCAGACCCGTCGGTCCGTCACCCCGTCCGGTCTCACCGTGGCACGTTTCGCAATACGTTGTGTAGATGTCTTTGCCGATAGCTAGCGAGCGTTCGTCAGGGGGGACAGGATCACGGATATTCACCACATCCAGGACGAGGCCGCTGCGCTGTTCACCGGCGAAGATGTAGCCACCGCAGGCCACGATGACCAGGCCCGCCCCGACGCGAGCGGCTTGGAGGCGCAGCAAGCCGCCCCGCCGCGCGCGGGTGGCTCTGGCAACGGCGACGCTGGCGATCATCACTCCTGCGGCCATCAACGCGTACGCGACGCTTACCAGCGGCGACGGCAACAACGGATACGCGCTGCCGGCGGTGGCCACTTGCGGCTGCGATCCACCCACACCGGCCACCACGAAGCGCAGCGCGGTGCGGGCGTCGTCCTGACCCGAGCGCCGGACCAGCATCTCCGCTTGCCAGGTTCCGGCCTGAGAGAGCAACGCCGAGCTCGTTTCCCAAGTATCGGCCGCAGTGCTCGACTGCGGCAGAACAACCGGCTGGCTTCCCAGCTGCGCGTCCAGGTAGGTGAATGTGAGTTGGACGCGTTCGACTTGCGAAGAGTTCGTCCCTTGCAGCTGGATTGCCATACGATTCACGCCGAGGACGGCCGGGCTGATCTGAATGCGTGCCGACAGTCCACCAGTGTCGATCTGGCGATCGACGGGGCCGCCTTGGAGTTCTCCTCCGGTCCGTCGGGCGAGCTCCTCGCGGGCTGGCGGAAGGCCGGTGAGCACCGCCGCAACCAGCAAAACCAGCATCGCTAGCGCAAGCTCGCCGCGGATCGCGAACCCAAATGGACGCACCAGGGCTGACGCCCGGGTGGAGGAGCCGCTACCAACCGCCTTTGCCAGGCCCGGCCGCACAACCAGCAAATTGAAAGCCGCGAGCAGAAGCATCAGCGTCAGCAAGCCAATCTTGGCTGTGACGCTGAGCCCATACGCCGTCTGGACAAAGCCGTCCCACGACCCGACTTCGAGCCAGGCCTGAAACGTCCCGGTCACAATGATCAGGCCCACTGCAACCAGCGCCATTTGGGAGAACCGCGCCACTGCCTGGGCGCGCACCTGATCGCCCCCGGGTCCAGAGGCCTTCACGACCGCCGGTAGCACATAGACGAGGCTGGCCAGTCCGCCAATCCAGGCCGCCACAGCCGCAAAATGGAGCCAATCAACCGCGACGCCCAGGTATGCACCTGACAGCAGCGCAGCCCCATGGCTGTTCAGGCTGCTCGTTAGCAGGGCCAGCCCTGTCGCTCCGAACGCCGCCTGGCTGGGCCAGTATCGTACGCTTCGCCAGGTCACCAATCCAAGCGCGACTAGCGCCAGCCCCATCCGCGTCCACCACAGCGCGGCGAAGCGGCCCCGGCTCAAGAGGTCAATCAGCGGCTGCCCGAACACACCCCAGACCGGCACGTCGGCCGCACTTGCCGCCTGAGCTATGGCCAGGTACAGCGTGCCGAGGACCAACGCCACGCCGCCGGCGATGGCCAGGTGTCGGCTACGCGCGGCTGCGACGCCCAAGGTGGCCGGGTTGCTCCGGCCAAAGAGTGGCCCAAACACCACGCGCCAGCTGAGGAGAGTTCCGAACACGGCACTCGCCGCAAGCGAGAACCACCAGCGACTGACGGCGGTTTCGGGTGCGAAGCGTGCCTCGGATGACCCACCCGCGGTGGCCGCTCCGACGCCTTCGGTTGGCATCGGCCCGACGATCAGCGGATAGGCGCCATTGACGGTGTGGCCGTCGACGGCAGACAGCGTGCGCCAGGAGACGGTGTACACGCCGTTGGGAAGCTGATCGGGTAGCGAGACGGCTAGCGCACGCGGGTCGTTGGGCGCGACGTGACTGTCGCCACGGTCCACGGCCTCCCGTTGGGGGTTCAAGAGCTGGACCCGACTGAAACTCCCGTCTACGGCTTCGCTGAAGAATAGCTGCAGCTCGCGCTGCGGTTGATCGAGCTGCGAGCCGGGCGGAGGCTCGGTCCGCTCCAGATTGGCGTGCGCAAAGGCGGTCGCTGGAAGCCAAAGCGCGACGAGCAAGTACACCCCGACGAGCCCAAGCCGCATCGGCCCCGCACCGCAGCGCACGCGTTATAGCCTAGAAGATTCATTCATTCGCACAGCTAAAAACGTGGCCGCTGCGGCGGCGAATTCTTCAGAGGTGTTGAGCGGGTTCCGTTGGCCGCAAACAGGCGAGGGCCTGGCCGGCGGCTTCAATTTCGGCCACCGACGGCTCCACTTCGGCGTAGCGCACGCCCACGTACGCGTGCGTAAGCTTCGCCGCAGCGTCCACGGGTTCGAGCGAGTGCTGGAGCGCCGCAAGGTGCTCGAGGGGCGTCGTGGCCGGGGCACGAGCGACTCCAACTGACTCGCCACGGCGCAACAGGTCAATGTACAGCTCGCGAACGGACGACACTCGGCTGGCGGCAACCCCGCCCCCGACGCCGGCTCCGAGTGCCGAAGCCTTGCCCGAAGCCGTCGCGGCACGTCGGAACAGCCTCCGCAACACCCCCAGCATGGCCCGACGCAGCTTGCCCGCGTGCCACACCGAATCGCGCTCTTCGACGCCAGCCTCCGCGGCGTCGGTCGGGCGCCGCCAGCGCGCCGCTGCGCGGGCGATGACCAGCAGCGCCGCTCCCAGCATCACCGCTGCCCCAGCCGCCTTCAGCACCAGGAGCAGCTCAGGTGGAATCTCATACGCGAAGAGCCGCTGGAGTCGGTCATCCACATCCGCGGGCTGGAGCAGCTGTGGCGGCTGTCGGTTCGTACTCGCAGACAGGACGTTGAGCAGCAGATACACCAGCCACTCGACCAGGTAAGCCAGTGGGATCACGATCACGTAGATCGCCAGCAACAGCACCTGCCCAAGCAGCTCGAAGAGCGGCCGGGTCGCGACGATCAACACATCGAACGACAGCAGTTGCCCGATTCCCAGCGCGACCAGGACCACCAGTCCGGCAACCCCAACCAGGACCCCAAGCCACTGGGTGTTGACTGCCAGAGCGCGGGTCCGCGTGCGCAGGCTTTCGAGACGGCCGAGGGCGAGTGTCAACAGACCTACAAAGAAGAAGCCGACGACAAATGGCATCGTCTGAGCTTCAATCGCCGGCAGGACGCTCGGTCGCGTCGATACCCCCATCACGAGTGCGAAGCTGACAAGCACGCCGATCCCCAATTTGAAGGCGCCTTCGGCGTCTGAGAAACCGGGCATCTGGCTCCCGACCCGCACGCCGCGCCACCACAAGAACAGCCCAAGTGCGAATGCCAGCGCTGGCCCGCCGGCCTCGCCTATGACTACCGCCACGGCGCCAGCGATGGACCCCAGCCATTCCAGACCACGCGAACTGGGATACTGGTCAAACCGTACCGCTACGAGCACGACCAGTACGCCCGCCCCAACCAGACTCGAGCGCGCGGCGCGGCTCGAGACCGCCCAACGCCCGAGCATGTGGGTGGTGAGTGCCCCGAGCAGCACCACTGTCAATACGCTCGGTGGCGACAGCAGCGCACGCGGTTGCGAAGGGTCGGTCCACAGCCCGACCAGAACAGCCCAGGGCACCACCCAGCACGTCTCCATTGCGGCCAACCCGAGCGTCAGAGACAGGCGATTCATTGCGTGTCTTCGATCCGAATCGCGTAGGCGGGCAGCCCGTTCAGGGGTGCGAACGGCTGCTCCGCCGAGGTGATCAGCAGGATCGCTGGCTGGTGTCCGGAGCGTCGAAGTCGCTGGAGGTGCTGGACCAGCCCGGCATCTGCAAAAGCGGTGACCATCACCACGGTTGTGCCGTACGCCAGCTCGCGGCCCTCCAGCTCGACCAGTGTTTCGACAGCCATGGTCGGGATAGGTACGAGCCTGGCTAGCGCTTCGAGCACATGCATCATCTGGCGCGGCTCGCGGCTGGGTGGAACGCGTGCCGCGGCGCTCGACCGAAACAGCTTTGCGTTGGCGGCCAGACCAACCAGATAGCCGCGTTCGGTCGCCCAGTTGGCCACCGACGCGGCGGTGGTGATCGCCGCCTCGAGTACTTGCGGGTCGTAGCCCTGCCACGACCAGTTCGGACCGCCCGTGTGGATGTTGAGCAAGACGTACACGCGCTGCGTGGTGGTCGGTTCGTACAGCTTGACCTGGAGCGCCTGGCCGGGCGCGCGGGCAGTAGCTTTCCAGTTCAGGCGACGCGGGCTGTCGCCGGGTCGATAGTCGCGCACGCCGACGGTGCGCAGCGGATCCTCGAACAGCCACTGTCTGCGCAAGGGGGCGTCGCCAAATGGATTGGCGGCGGGCAGACCCAGTCGCTCGAGTGGCACGATTTTGGGGTACACCAGAAGATAGTCTTCGCCAGGAATCTCGACCTCCTGCGTGGCCAGGCCGAAGACGTCGCCGGTGCGCAGCGTGGCCGGACCAAAAGCGTGAAAACCGCGCGCCTGACAGGTCACGCGGTAGTGGCGCCGGACGCGCTCGTACCAGCGTATCGACAGCAGCATGCCAAGCAGGCGTCGGCCCGGGATATGCGATGGCCCGGCGTGGGCCGGGCTAAGCGGCAGCCCGGCGGGGACTGCATCTTCGATCTCCAGCCACGCGAGCGGCAGCGGCTTATCGTTCACGATCTCGAGCGTGAGCGACACCTCCTCGCCAAACGCGGCCCGGACCTGCCCGAGCGAACGACGATAGCCCAGTCCGGTCAGGCAATAGCGCTGCCAAACCCACGCCACCGCCGCTACCAGCAGCAAAATCAACCCGACCACAAACAGCTCTGCCTCACGCAGGAGCAGGCTGGTAAGCAGCATGCCGGTGATGAGATACACCCAAACTTCGCCGCGCAGCATGTCCGCTCTGGCGTTACAGACGAATCGGAGCGGCCGCGGACGTGGCCGGAGCGTCTTCCACGGGAACCGGCACCGACGCAAGGATGTCGGTCAGCACGTCGGCTGGACCACGGCCGCGCAGGCGTGACTGCGCAGTCGTGATGAGTCGGTGGGTGAGCACCGCCGGCGCGAGCCGCTTCACGTCGTCTGGCAGAACGTAGCCGCGCCCGTGCAGCCCGGCTAGCGCCTGTGCAGCGTGAAACAGCGCCAGCGTTGCACGGGGGCTGGCGCCGAGTTCGACCGACGGGTGGATTCGCGAAGCGCGTACCAAGCGCACGATGTAGTCCTCGACGGACTCGGCAACATGCACCTCGTGCGCCAGTTGCTGCGTGGCGACGAGCTCCGACTGCTTGACGACCGCTGGCAGATCCGCAAGCGGACTGACAGACTGGAAGCGTCGGACGATTGTTTTTTCATCAGTCTCGCTGGGATAGCCGATTGACACGCGCATCAGGAACCGGTCGAGCTGCGCCTCAGGTAGCGGGAAGGTACCCTCGAGCTCGATCGGGTTCTGGGTTACCAGCACGAGGAATGGGCTGGGCAGCGGTCGCGTCTCGCCTTCCAGAGATACCTGACGCTCGTCCATGCACTCGAGCATGGCCGACTGCGTGCGGGGTGTGGCGCGGTTGACCTCGTCCGCGAGGACGACCTGTGCGAAGATCGGGCCTGGGCGAAACTCGAATTCCTGGTTGCGCTGGTTGAAGAACGAAAGACCGGTAATGTCGCTGGGCAACAGGTCGGGCGTGAACTGGATGCGACGGAACGAGCAGTCCAGAGTGCGTGCGACTGTTCTGGCGAGCATCGTCTTGCCGATGCCAGGCACGTCTTCGATCAGCACATGCCCTTCGCACAACAGGGCCACCAACAGCAGGTCGACGACGTCGCGCTTGCCCACGATGACTCGGCCAATGTTGTCCGCCGCCCGCTCCGCCATCGAGCGGATCGGCTCAACGTCCAGCACGTCAGCCGGCAGGGACGAGGTCGGCGAAGCGGTAGCCTACGCCGCGCTCGGTGAGGATGTAGTGCGGGTTGGCCGGATCATCTTCCAATTTCTGTCGCAGGTAGTTGATGTACAGGCGCACGTAATGGGACGCTTCTCGATACTCGGGGCCCCAAACGCGGCTCAGCAGCGTTTCGTGGGTCATCACCACGCCCGGGTTCGAGGCCAGGTGATACAGCAGGCGGAACTCGGTTGGTCGGAGCTGAATCTTTTCACCGTCTTTCCACACGTCGTGGCGATCGAAATCAATGGCGAGTCGGTCGTCAACCTGCAGCATGCGAGACGCGGGCGCCTGGGGCGGTGCTTCCGCGCGGCGCAACACGGCTTTGATCCGCGACACCAGCACACCCGGGCTGAAGGGTTTCGCAATGTAGTCGTCGGCGCCAAGCTCCAGGCCGTGGATGACGTCGCGTTCGTCAGCCTTGACCGTGAGCAGCACGACCGGCACGGGTGAGAACTTTCTCAATTCGCGCAAGGCTTCGAGGCCATCCAGTTCCGGCATCATGACGTCCATCACGACCAGGTCCGGCAAGCGTCGCCGCACCTCGTCCAGCGCCTCCTGGCCGTTGGTCGCTTCGAACACCTGGTAGCCCTCGAGCTCCAGGTTCATCCGCACCGAATCCAGGATCCTGGGCTCGTCGTCGACGATGAGGATGGTGTGCTTCCGAGATGAGGGTCTGGGCTGCACGTCCGTGGTGGCCCTCAGGGTAGACCACCACCCCTCGCGGCGGGGAGCGCGGTCAGGGCGGAGAAGCAGACGACGGCTGACCTTCCGATCCCCTTGGTAGGGCCATGCTGAAAATGCTGCCGCGTCCGGGGCCGGCGCTTTCAGCCCAGATGCGGCCGCCGTGACCCTCGACGATGCTGCGGGTGATATAGAGGCCCAGCCCGACCCCGGCAGTGGCTCTCGAAAGGCGCGTATCCGAGCGATGGAACCGCTCGAAAATTCGCTCCTCCTCTCCGGCCGGGATGCCCGTTCCTTGATCGATCACTCGCACCGTCACCCAGCCGGCCGGAGCGACCTCGCCGACGACCAGCACCTCCCCCCCATTCGGGCTGTACTTGATGGCGTTTTGGACCAGGTTCAACAGCGCTCGACGCAGCTGATCGGCGTCGCCACGGATAATCGGGAAAGTGGCCGCGAGACTTGACCGCAGGCTGTGTCGCGGCGCGCGTGGCGCGAGCTGATCGATGACTTCGGCCACCAGCTGCGGCAAGTCTACGCTGCCAACTCGCATCGCGACCCGGCCGGCCTGGATGCGGCTTAGATCGAGAAGATCGGTAATCAGCCGATGCAGCCGATCGCACTCCTCTTCAATGTTGCGCGAGACGCGCTGGATCGTTTCGGGCGGCCAGACCGCATCCTCCCGCGCCAGCGTAGCCGCGTAGCTCTTGATGATTGCCACCGGCGTCTGGAGCTCGTGTGAGACGATGGACACGAACGTGCTCTGCATGTCCTCCAGGCGCGTTTTTTCAGCCAGCATGTCGGCTGTGGCGCGCGCCTGCTGAAGCGCTCCAGCCGCCTGACGGGCGAACACGTCGAGCACATGCAGGTCGCGGTCGGAAAAGCCAGTCGCGTCCGTCAGACGGAACACGTAGATCACGCCCAGGAGCTGTTCGTGCTGCTGCATCGGAAGTGCCAGGACGTGATAGCGTCGCGCCCAATCGCCAAAGCCACTCGGCAGGTACAGCACGCTGACCTGCTCTCCCAGCTGCCCCAGCACGTTGAGGATCGAGCGATCGAGACGAGGGTGCAAATTTGCGAGCGCTCCGGCTGGCAACCCATAGCTCGCGCGTGGCACCAGGTGCTCGTCCTCTACGAGCGCAATCACCCCTGCCGCGCCCTGCAGGATCTCGACGGCCGAGACGACGATCAGCTGCAGGACGGGCGAAGGATCGGCGACCGTTGCAGCAATCTCAGCCGAACGCGAGGAGTGCATCGCGGGTGATGCTATCCTTCGCGGTTACCTCTAATGTGGCGTTCGTACGTCATTTGCGTGCTGATCGGGCTGTTGCTCGTGTCGACGGGCGGCAGCGTGGTCTTGATGCGGCAGGTGGTGTCCAGCAAATCAGATGCCGACCGCTTGCGGCAGCGACTCGCGGCCGCCGAGAGCGCTCAGGCGGCCCTGCAGCAGCAGATCGATCGACTGGGCATTGCCACCACGCCAGGCACACGCCCGACTCCAGGTGGGCCAACCGCCCCCGCGCCAGCCGTGGGCGCGCTCGGTGGACCGGATCAGGCGCTGCTGCAACGTATCGAGGTCGACGTAGCCGGCCTCCGAGGGCTCCAGCCCAAAAACCAGGTGCCGTTACGTTTTCTCGACCAGGCCGCACTGCAGCGCTACTTCGTGGACAGATTCAACCAAGACTATTTGCCCAGCGAACGAGAGTCGGACCAGAAGCTGCTGGATACCCTTGGACTGGTCAACAAGGGGGAGAGTGTCACCCAGCTGTTGCTGGACGTGCTTCTAGAACAGGTCATCGGCATCTATAACCCCGATGATAAAGCCATGTATCTGGTCACAAACAACAGCGGACCACTTGAAGCTCAAGAAAAAACAACTTTTGCTCACGAATACACCCATGCGTTGCAGGATCAGTACTTTGATCTGACGACACTTGCGCCTAAGCACCCCGACAATGACGATCGAGCGCTCGCGATCCAGGCGCTGACCGAGGGCGACGCGGTCCTGATGCAACGCCTCTGGTCACAAGAAAAACTCAGCTCAGACGAGATCAGCGCGCTCGGCCAGGGCGGCGGCGACTCCAAACTCCTTTCGGCGCCGCTGTTTCTACGGGAACAGTTGCTGTTTCCGTACGGCGACGGGTTCAACTTCGTCCGCCAGATGTATCAGTCCGGGGGTGGCAACGCTGGCGTGGACGACGTTTTCCGCAATCCGCCGGATTCGACATCGCAGATCCTCCACCTCGACAAGTACCGCAGCCACACCAAACCGGTCGACGTGAGCCTGCCGGATTTGTCCGCGGGCAGCCTGGGGGACGGCTGGCGGACGATCAATACGAACGTGCTCGGCGAGCTGGACATTCGACTGATCCTGAGCCAGCTCACCGACAACGCTAACGGTGTGCGCGGGTCGACGGGTTGGGCTGGTGACCGCTGGGAGCTGCTCGAAAAGGACGGCCGTCAGGCGCTGGTCGTCAGCACTGTCTGGGACACTCAGAACAACGCCAACAACTTCTTCCAAACGTTCGCCACGGGGATGCGGAATCGCTTCCCAACCGCCAAAGAAGAGGAAGCGTCACCGACCCGCCAGGCTCTTACCGCGGCGACCGCGGCCACCGAGATCAGGCGCAACGGGCTCAACGTCTTGTCCGTCATCTCTTTCGATCGCCCCACCGCCGAAGCCATAGCAGCTGCAGTTGGTTTCTGAAACAACACTCGCTCGGCGCCCTGCCCCTACTTCAGAGTTTGACTTCGAGCCCGTCGTAGGCCACCTCGACATCCGGGCCGATGCGTTGGTTGGTGGCTTCCTGCTCGAGGGTGTGGCCGACGTGGGTGATGTACGCGTGGCGTGGCTTCAGATCCCTGATCAGCTCTAAGGCCTGGGGAACGCTCAGGTGAGTCGGATGCGGCTCCCAGCGCAGCGCGTCCACCACCACGACGTCGAGGTCTCGCAGGAGCGCCCGCGAAGCAGGCGGAACACCGCTCGTATCGGTGAGGTACGCAAAGTTGCCAATGCGGTAACCCGTGGAGCGGATCGTGCCGTGCCGCATGGGAATCGGCTGGATACAGGTCCTGGCGACCACGAACGGGCTCGTGTCGACCTCCGTGAACTCAATATGTGGAATCAGCCCGATCCACGGCGTACCCACGAAGGCATATCCGAATCGCGCGCGGAGTGAAGCGCCTGTGCCGGAGTCGCCAAAACACGGCAGGATGCCACCGGCGGACGCGTTGAAGTTCTTGAGGTCGTCGATACCGGCCGTGTGGTCAGCGTGCAGGTGTGTGTAGAGAACGGCGTCCACGTGCGTAACGCCCTGACGCAGCGCCTGCAGTCGGAGCTCCGGCCCTGAGTCGATCAGCAGCCGTATGCCCTCGTCGCTTTCCACATACGCCGACGCCCGCGTGCGCATATTGCGGGGGTCGGTACTGGAGCACGTAGCGCAGCGACACCCGATGACTGGCACTCCATACGAAGTGGACGTTCCGAGAAACCGAATCAGCACTATGGTGACAATAGCGTGAACACGTGTGGATCAAGCAATCCCATCATCAATCCGGCAATAATCTGGCCCCGCAGACGACGAATGCGCAGCATCGACCTGGCGACGGCGAAGCCCACCAAACTCATCAGGATCATGGCCAGGGGCGCCCAGCTCAGGCGCACCGCAAGCGAGGGCTGTGGGCCCACGAGGACGTCGTAGATGGCCGCGATTGCCAGAGCCGCCAGCGACACTGCCCCCGCTGCGAGCAGAGTGAGCCGAACCGAAAATGCCATGATCAGCCGAATCGTCAATTGCGCAGCAGACAATACCGCGAAGTTCCAGGCCAGCAGGACCGCGAACCAGCCCGGCTGCAGCAACGTGCTCAGCGTCACTGGAGGAGTGCGTAAACTGTGTTGAGCAGCTGGATTGGGCTGAACGGCTTGACGAAGTAGTCGTCAGCGCCGGCTTCACGACCCCGAGCGCGGTCGATGTCTGTGCCTCGCGCAGACAACATGACCACCTTGATCGTCGAGGTCTCGGCCTCGCCCTTAAGGTGTCGGCAGACCTCGAAACCATCCAGCTTGGGCATGTTCACGTCCAGCAGCACGAGTTCGGGGTGGTGCTGGCGGGCGATACGCAGCGCCTCCTCTCCATCCGTCGCTTGCAATAACTCGAAGTGCTGGGTTCCCAGGGTCGTGCCGACCAGGCGTCGCAATGCCGCATCATCGTCTACAAGCAGTACCCGCCGTTTGGCGCTCTCCACGTGATCAGGCGCTCCGTCGCTCGGGTGCAGCCGCGTGCGGCGGCTCGGTCGATGGCAGCGGAGAAGTCCACAGGCGCACCTGATTGCGGCCGTTGCGCTTGGCCTCGTACAGCGCGTGGTCGGCGCGGCTGATCAGGAGCTTGGCGTCCACCACGTCGGCGCTCAGCGACGTTCCTCCCACGCTCAATGTGACAGGCGTTGGGTTGGACGTCATGCCCCCCCGCATAGGCGAGAGCTCTTCAACCGCACGACGCAGCTTTTCGGCCACGATCGCCACCTCGGTCAGGCCATCCCCAGGTAGGATGGCGCCAAATTCTTCACCGCCCAGCCGCGCGACCACGTCGGTTCGTCTCAGCCGCTTCCGCAGCTGTTCGGCAACCTGACGCAACACCAGATCCCCGACCGGGTGGCCATGCCGATCGTTCACCTGTTTGAAGTGATCCAGGTCCATGATAATCAGACCGACCGGGTAGTCCATCCGGCGCGCCCGCTGCACCTCGAGGCCGAGCAGATCATGGAAATGCCGATAGTTGCTCAAGCCGGTCAGGGCATCCGTGGTTGCCAGCCGCTGTGTCTCCTGGTACAGATGCGCGTTTTGTAGGGCAACTGCTGCCGCCGCAGCCAGGAGCTCGACGACCTTGACGTCCTCTTCGCCGAGGGCTTCCCCGAGAGTCAGCTCGAGTGCGCCCAGCGAGCGGCCGCCGGCGCGGAGCGGGACCACGAGCTGCAACACGCCGGGCGAGATCATTCGACCGATCGTGTGCAGGTCGCGCATAGATTCGGCGACGGTGCCGTCCTCCCTGGCCAGGGAACCCTCGACCGCGGCAAGCGGGCTCCCGTCGAACGCCCGCCCGGCTCGCATGTTCGGCAACCTGTCGATGGGAACGACCGTATGCGGCCCCTCAGCCGGCACCGGCACGTCCAGGTCGAGCAAGTAAATGGCGGCGGTATGATACGTGAGCAGCTCACTCAAAGACCCGAGCATGCCAGCCAGCACTTCGTCAGGATCGAGTGCGGCGGCGATGCGCGTGTTCACAGCGTGCAGCACCATCAGCTGATGCAGGTGGCGCCGCAAGTCGCCGTACGTGCGGTTGAGGTCGGAAGCGTACGTCTCGAGTTGGGCAGACGCCTCCGGCTCGCTGTCGCGCGGGCCAGCGCCGTCGGCAGCCTGGGTGGTCATTCCATCCCCAGACCCGGCCGCAGTATGGGCTTGCCCGACAACTCGGGCTGAACCCGTCGACTGCTCAAACGGGTAAAGGCCCAAGCAACCAGCGGCAGGGCGAGAGGCGGCAACGCATACGCCAGCACCAGCTCACTCGGCATGTTCGTACTCCAGTAATGGTGCACATAGAAGATGGGCAGCGACGTGAGCGTGTAGCCAACGACGACCTTGGTCAACATGCGCCGCCAGCCGAGCAGGCTCACCAGCGCCAACGGCCACATCCAGTACCACTCCAGCACCCAGGTCAACACCAGCAAGATCAGCACCACGAACGCGCGCGACGAAGCTTCCAGGATGGGTTCAATCAGCGATCGCTGGCGATCCCCAGCGATCCGCCACAAGCGCACAAGCTCCCAGCCGAGATACGCAATGAAGATCACTCGCATCCCGGCTTTGACCCAGAAGCGCGCTTGCTCATGGGCAGCCTCGGGATCCAGGCTGCCTGGATCGATAAGCCTGTTTGAGACAGCCATCGCCAACAAGTCGGGCGCCCAGTTGGTGTACATCCAGGTCTTACCCCGAGCCGCGACAAGCAGCGGTTCAAACGCTCGCGGAAAGTCGAACCAGGGGATGTACAGAATCGCGGTCACGGCCGCGATCAGCGCTCCAAGGCCACCGATCCAACGCACGCGAGCTGGCCAGTTCGGCAGCCGGCGTGCCCAGGGCACGAGCAAAAACAGCCCGACCAGGCCGGTCGTGTATTTGATGAGGGCGCTCAGGCCGACGCAGAATGTGCCAACGAGCCAGCCCACATTGGTCGACTTTCGGGCGCCTGCGACGAGCGGCACGAGGCCCAACAGGACCAGAGTGACCATGAGAGCGTCGTTGTGGGCGTTACCGGCGGCGTCGAACAGCATCAATGGGTTCCAGGCAAACAGGGCGAATGCTGTCAACCGTGCCCGGGGTCTGGCCTGCATAACCCGCCCCAGCAGCCACCACACCAGGGCCAGGTTGACGATCTGCACGCCATTCATCAGCAGCTTGTAGGCGAAGACCTGGTCCATCAAGCCGACCTGCAGGAAGGTGCCGTCCGGTTGGGCCTGAAGCAGCCCGTCGAGAGGCGCTGCCAGGCGGGCCATCAGCCAGCCGATACCCGTCCACAGGGGACCATAGACGCTCGGCTGGTCCCACCAGATCGGATGAATCCAGTTCGGGTCGACCAGCGGATTACTCGGGAAGTAATTGGGCGGGAAGATGTACGGATTGAGCTCGTAGACAGCCGAAATGTGGCCGTACATCACGTAGGAAAAGATGTCCGTGGTGTACACGCCCGGCATGAGAAACAACGTCGCCTGGTACAGCAGCTCGAACGCGACCACCACGAGCACCGCGCCGCTGACGGCTGAAATGCCCAGGTCGATGAGCATGATCGCGCACAGGTAACCGACCCCGGTCACGACAAATGCGACTACCAGCGCGTTGACGATGATGTCGCGGCTGATCGGGCCCTGGAAGTCAGGCAGCTCCAGCCCGGGCGCCAGGAGGTTGCCCAGCAACAGCAGACCCTGCAGCTTTTCCCAGACGATGGGTTGGGTTTCGAGGTAGGTGTACGTAAAGTCGTTGCCGTGGGTCAGGTGGTAGCTGAGCGTGAAGACCATCGTCCAGCCCACCTGCATGATGATCCCCGCGCCCACCAGCAGCAGCAGCCGCACGACCACGCTGGTCATGCTGCTCCGGCTTCTCCGCGACTCTGGCGTGCTTACAGGGCGCGTAGCAATCATCGGTCCGACGCCGTACATGCTACGTATAGCAGACGCTGCGCCACGATCGAGGCTCCGTCCATCCGCTGCTCAGTCCAGCGGGCGGGCGACCCGAACAACGTCTTCAGATGGGGGCCCAGCCAACCTGCAAGGACGTCCTCGCGCGGAACGTGGCGCGCGTGGCCGAGCCTGGGTAGCGCCTCAGCCAGAACGTCATACTCGCGGAATGGACCACGGTCCGTAAACAGCATCGCCACACGATTGGCCAGGCAGTCGGCAACGATGCCGTAGCCAGGTTTGGTGACGACGGCGTCGCATGCGCTCAATAGCGAAACGTAGTCAGCCGGGTTTTGGGGCAACGCCATCACATTCGGTGGCACTTCACCCGCAGTGGACGACAGCGGCGG
This sequence comes from Chloroflexota bacterium, assembly GCA_051006215.1. Lineage (GTDB taxonomy): Bacteria > Chloroflexota > UBA6077 > UBA6077 > CF-72 > CF-72. The sequence goes on along the minus strand of JBPCIO010000160.1, from coordinate 6,737 downwards.
GGTCAACACGAAAACGTAGTCCGACCATTCACCCAGCGCCAGCACGTCCAAGCCGCGAGCGTTGAAGCCGCCGAAGGACAGCAGCACGACCCGCGCTTCGTCTGAGACTCCCAGCTCCGCGCGCACCGCGTGCCGAGGGCGGCCAGCACGGCGAGCGATCAGCGGCACGTCCTCGATAGCTTCGAAGGCAGGGAACGCCTCGGCATCCGTGCCACACAGCGGCAAACGCAGGAGGCGGTCGGCCTGGCCATAGCCGGCTTGTACTTTGGCAATCACCGACTCGAACTCCGGCCAGGCAGCGTAGATCCAATCCCAGCCGAAGTTGCCCAAGGCGAGACCTGGGATGCCCGCCTTCGAGGCCGCGGCGAACGCGAGCGGGGGTATGTCGCCGAGCAGGGCATCGGCGCCAAGGTCGCGGAGCAGCCTGGCCTCGGCCTCCGCCCGAGCGTCGAACTCGGGGGTGAATTCACGCCAGCGGCGGCGCGTCTCGTCGACATCCAGATCGAGGCCATCGTGCTGGGCGACGCCAATATCGAGTGGCCAACCCGGGGAGGGCAGTCGCTCGGCCTGTTCCGGGAAGAGCCATGCCGGCGCGTCCGAGCGGATATTGACACGCGCGCCACACTCGAGCAGCGCACGTGCGACCTGGGCGGATCGCACGGCGTGGCCAAAGCCGTGGCCGGACACGGCCAGAGCGATGGTCGGTTGGGGGCTACGGCTCATCTCATGCGCCCTTCCCGACGCAGCCGCTCCTTCATGGCCGCGAGCTCTTCGTCGATCGGCACTGGGGCCGTTTGCCCCTCTGCACCTTGCGGTCCGATGGCCGCCAGGACGCGGTGCCAGACGCTGGGTTCGTCGAGGATCGCGCCGTGACCAAGCGTGCCCGGTCGCCGCACCCGCACCGTCATCTCGAGATCGCGTGCCAATTCGCCAGGCGCTGGGACAAGCGCTTCTTCGGGTTGCACCACCGCATCCCCAGGGTCCACCAGGGTCAAGACTCGAGTCCCAGCCGCGCGCAAGAACGCCGCTCGACGCTCCAGACGGGTTTGCTCGTCCGGGTCCCTCCAGCGCGCGTCCAGGTCGCGGCCAGCGACCCCGAGCGGGTCCGGCTCGGCGGTGACCAGCCACGCCCAGTTCATCAGGGCACCCGCGCTGCAGCCGCGCAACGGCGCAGCGAGGGTGACTACGGCGCCGAGCCGCCCGCGCCAGCCCTGCCGATCGCGGGCGACGGCGAGCGTGGCACCGTCGAGACCAACGACCCCCCCGAGCGAGTAGCCCAGCACGCACAGGCGTGTCTCAGCGGGCAGCGCCCGGCGGTACCAATCCAGGCAGCCAGCAACTGCCTCGGCGCTGTCGATCAAGGGTCGGCGCGTATCGGCGCCGACGTATGGGGTCGGCTGCCAGACTCCGTTTGCGTCAGCCCCAGCGTAGGTTCCTTCGCACACGTCGCGGTGCGGGTTGTACCCGCCGCGCTCGGCCAGGAAATGCACCAGTCCACTGAACGAGCGGTCGGCATCGCCCGTGCGTGAGCCGACACCACCCAGCAGCACCAGCCTCGTACGCCCCCCGGGCAAGAGGGGGTGACCTGGGCGCCAGCCCGGCACTGGTCCCGGTTCGGGTGCGTCGTCGACCGCCACGAGGTTGAGGGTAGCGCGGTAAGGCGTTCCGCCTGAGCCGATCGGTACGGTCGTCTCTACACGCGTATCGCGCCACCAACTACAAGTCTGACATGTTCCCTCTGAGCCTGGCGCCGCTGTCTCGATCGCTCGCTGCCACTGTGCTGGCGGGGGCATTGTCACTGACCTTTGCGTGGCAACCCGCCGCGGCCACAGAGCTAGCGATTCAACCCCCGGGCGATCTGGCCGTTGCCACCCTGATCTCGGCCGAGCAGGCGCTGCTGGGGCTGACGAACGCCGACCGCATCGCAAACGGCGTCGCCCCGCTCGACTCCGACCCGGACATGCTCCAGATCGCTCGCCAGCGCGCCGCCACCCAGATCGACGCGCCGAGCCTGTCGCACTACACCGCCGACGGCGATCTCGCGTTTGTGAAATTGCTGGCCAACGCCCAGGTCAAGTACCAGCTGGCAGGCGAGAATCTGGCTCGCGCCTACGACGGCGATGCATCGGTCATCCAACGCATCGAGCTGGCCTTGATGGGATCGCCGGCCCACCGCAAGAACATTCTCGACGGCACCTTCAACCGCGTAGCCATCGGCGCGGCATCCAACGGCGCCGGCCAGATCACCTTCGCCGAGGTCTACCGCGACTGACTGTAGGCTGGGCTACAGTAGTACTCGCAATCGATGTCCAGTTCTGCGACCGATCGGCTGGACGAGTTCTATGGGCCGAACGCCGGCTATGTGCTCGAACTGCTCGAGCGCGACCAGGCCAGCGCGACCCCCCCACCTGATTCGCCCCCGCCAGCGCTCGAGCTGCGTGCGTCTGCCGAAGTGTCTGCGGCCGCGGACGCGGACGCGCTCGCACAGAGCATCCGGCTGTACGGCCACCGCGCCGCGCACACTGATCCTCTCGGCTCGGACCCGCCAGGCGATCCGCATCTCGAGTACGCCGCACACGCGCTGACCGAGGGCGACCTGGCCCTCGTCCCGGCGTCGGTGGTCGGCGGCGCCGTTGGCCGCGCAAACCTGGCTCACGCCGCCGAAGCCATTCAGCGACTAGAGCAGATCTATTGCGGCACCACCGGCTACGAGGTGGCGCACGTGGCAGACCCAACCGAGCGGGCCTGGTTGGTCGAAGCCATCGAAGAGGAACGCTTTCGGCCTCCCAACGACCCGATCGACGAGCGCGGATTGCTCGACCGTCTGACCGAGGTATCCGCCTTCGAACGCTTCCTGCACCGCGCCTACCCCGGCCAGACGCGCTTCTCCGTCGAAGGCCTGGGCATGTTGATCCCGATGCTCGACGAGCTGATTGCCGACTCCGCAGCCTACGGAACTCGATCGATTCTTCTCGGCATGGCGCATCGCGGCCGGCTGAATGTGCTGGCGCACGTGCTTGGCAAACCGTACGCGCGCATCCTGGCCGAATTCGAAGGCCGCGAGCCGTCGCGCCCGGGTGGGCGGTCGGATAGTGCAGACGATGGCTGGGCCGGCGACGTCAAGTACCACGCCGGCGCTCGCCGAGTGCTTCGCAAGCAGGCCGCCAACTCGGTCAACGGCACCCGTGGCCCGACCGTGACAGTGGTCATGGCGCCCAACCCGAGCCATCTCGAGTTTGTCGACCCGGTCGTCCAGGGAATGGCCCGCGCGGCGGACGAAGACCGCCGGCGCGCGGGGCCACCGCTTCAGGACGAAGCGTCATCGCTGGGGGTGCTCATCCACGGCGACGCGTCATTTCCCGGCCAGGGCATCGTTGCCGAGACGCTCAACCTGTCGCGACTGCCAGGCTATCGCACTGGCGGGACACTCCACATCATCGCTAACAACCAGCTCGGCTTCACGACCGGCCCCAGCGAGGCGCGTTCGACGCTGTACGCGAGCGACTTGGCCAAAGGCTTCGAGATGCCCATAGTGCATGTCAACGCCGACGACCCTATCGCCTGCCTGGCGGCGGTGAGACTCGCAGCCGCCTACCGATCGGAATTCGGCCAGGACTTTCTGATTGATCTGATCGGGTACCGGCGGTGGGGCCACAACGAGGGCGACGACCCATCGCTGACTCAGCCGCTGATGTACGCAGGCATCGAAAAGAAACCGACCGTCCGTGAGCAGTTCGCGGCCGAGCTCGTCCGCCGCGGCGTCGTTCGTCCTGGCGACCCCGAAGCCTTTCTCAAGGCTGGCCTGGATGAATTCCAGCGCATTCGAGAAAGCGTTCGGCGCCAGCCGGCAGCAGCGCCTCCGAAACAAGATCGGGATACTTCCAAGGAGCACGTGAGCGCGGGCCGGGACAAGAAAATCAAAACGCCTACGTGGCACCGGCTCAAGGCCCTCAACGACGCTCTGCTCACGTTCCCGCCTGAGTTTGTCGTGCATCCCAAGCTGGATCGCGCTCTGCAGCGGCGGCGGGCAGCCTTTGACCAGCCAGACTCGCCCATCGACTGGGCGCACGCCGAGACACTTGCGTTTGCCACCCTGGTGGGCGAGGGCGTGCCCGTCCGGCTGACCGGCCAGGATGCCGTGCGGGGAACTTTCAGCCAGCGGCACCTGCGGTTCTTCGCGCAAAACGGGGCTGCGTTCACTCCTCTGGCTTCGTTGCCCGAGCAGCGCGCTTCGTTCGATGTCCACAATAGCCCGCTGTCCGAAAATGCCGCGCTCGGCTTCGAGTACGGCTACAGCGTCCAGGCGCCCGACGCTCTCGTGGTCTGGGAGGGCCAGTACGGCGACTTCGTCGACGGCGCCCAGGTCATTGTCGACGAGTTCGTCGTGTCGGGTCAGGCCAAGTGGGGCCTCGTGTCGGGGCTGGTGATGCTTCTGCCACACGCCTGGGAGGGCCAGGGCCCCGATCACTCGAGTGGCCGGCTGGAGCGTTTTCTGGAGCAGGCCGCCGAGGACAACATCCGGGTTGCCAACTGCTCGACGGCCGCGCAATATTTTTTTCTGCTGCGCCGCCAGGCAGCCAGTCTCGGCGAGGAAGCCCGACCGTTGATCGTGATGACTCCCAAGAGCCTATTGCGCCAGCCGTTGGCTGCCTCGCGCGCGCGCGACCTGGTTGAGGGCAGCTTCGAACCCGTCATCGACGATGCTGGTGCGCAGAAGCACCCCACGCGCGTCCGACGCGTCGTGCTGTGCAGCGGCCACATCTGGGCCGAGCTTCACGCTGACGCCCGCCGAGCCGAGATCGACGGCCTGGCGGTCGTTCGGATCGAGGAGCTCTACCCCTTCCCGTTGCAGGATTTGACCGACCTGCTCGAGACCTATCACCAGGCGCGCGATGTGATCTGGCTGCAGGAAGAGCCGCGCAACATGGGCGCCTGGACATTCGTCGCGCCACGGTTGGCCGAGCTGCTACATGGGCGCACGCTTCGCTATGTCGGACGGCCTGAGCGCGCCAGTCCGGCCGAAGGTTGGGCCGAAGCCCACGCTAGCGAGCAGCGCCGCATCATTGCCGAGATCTTCGAAGGGGTACCAGCCCATGCCCGCTGACGTGCGCGTGCCTGTTCTGGGCGAGTCGATCGCCGAAGCGACCGTGGGCGCGTGGCTCAAAGGCGAGGGCGAGAACGTGGAGGCAGGTGAAGCGCTCGTCCAGCTCGAGACGGAAAAGGTGAACGTGGATGTGGCCGCCGACCAGGCTGGCGTGCTCGGCAAGATCGCCCACAAGGAAGGCGAAACGGTCCACCCGGGCGACGTCCTGGCAACCATCGACGAACGCACCGGCGCGCCGGCCGCACCGACATCGGGCTCGACGGACAATGCAGTCGAGACGGCCGCGCCTGACAACGCCGCGCCTGACAACGCCGCTCCTCCAGCTCCCACCGAACCAGCCGACCGACCCCACGCTTCGCCGGTCGCTCGCCGCATGGCAGACGAGCACGGCCTCGACCTGGCCAGTGTCGAGGGCACCGGCACTGGTGGTCGGGTCACGCGCGAGGACGTGGAGCGTCACCTCCAACCGTCGCAGTCGTCGCGACCTGCAGACCAGACGCCGCAGGCTACTGACAGCGGCCAACCGCCGCCAGCCGAAAGCGCGCGTGCCGAAACGCACATCCGCATGTCGCGACGACGCCAGACCATCGCCCAGCGCCTGATCGAGGCGCAGCGCACTGCCGCCATGCTCACCACCTTCAACGAAGTGGACATGTCGGCCATCATGGATCTGCGCACGCGTCGTCGGGATGCCTTCCAGAAGCGGCACGGCGTGGGATTGGGCTTCATGTCCTTTTTCACCAAAGCCGTCGTGAGTGCGTTGACAGCGTTTCCGAACCTCAACGCCGAGATTCGGGGCAATGAAATCGTCCAGAAGCACTACTACGACATCGGCATCGCCGTCGGCGCCGAGGGTGGGCTGGTGGTCCCAATCGTCCGCGACGCAGACCACAAGAGCTTCGCAGAGCTCGAGCGCCAGATCGCTGAACTCGCGGAAAAAGCGCGTTCGAACACGCTCACCCTCGACGATCTCCGCGGCGGTACGTTCACCATTACCAACGGCGGCGTCTACGGCTCGCTCATGTCGACCCCGATCTTGAGCCTGCCCCAGGTTGCCATCCTGGGCATGCACGCGATCAAACAGCGTCCCGTAGCCGTCGACGGCCAGGTCGTGATCCGGCCCATGATGTACTTGGCCGTCACCTACGACCACCGCATCGTCGACGGCAGTGAAGCCGTCCAGTTCCTCGTGCGCGTCAAAGATCTCATCGAAGACCCGACCGGGCTCCTACTCGACAGCTAGAACACGAATGTAAGGTCGTAAGCTGAGCCACGGTAGGAATTCGTAACGAGCTTATTCCTTAAGTCGTGGGCTGCGGCCCCCTCCCCAGGGCTACTCGCCCTGGACCTCGCGTCCAGGTGAATTCGGAAAACAACTCCCACAACCGCCCGCTGCCGCGCACTGAACTACGCGTTCGTGCCTCCGCGGGACGGACGCTGGACTGGAGGGTTCTCTGACGGGCGACCCAGAACGGTGTTCAGGAGGGTGTTGCGAGCATTCATTGGGCGAGGTCTGTGCGACCGAGCAGATGGGTAACACTTTAGACCGAGCACATGGGTTACACATGCGTAGGTCGAAGTTGTGAGGATAACTCCCCGTCGTCGTAGCGGGGTGGGGGTTCGGGGGAGGGAT
>JBPCIO010000159.1:0-10097 GCA_051006215.1 Chloroflexota bacterium | reverse complement strand
CGAGGAGCGGCTGGCGCAGTTCGACGCGCGACCCCATTGGGGCAAGTTGTTCACCATCCCGGCGCCGACACTGCAAGCGCGCTACGAGCGTCTGCCAGACTTCCGCGCGCTGCTTGAGTCCTTCGATCCGAACGGGATTTTCCGGAACACCTTCCTCCAGACGTTTATGTTCAGCTAAAGGTTCTCGATCGCGACAGCTGGCCTTCGTTGAGAGTGGCTGGAACCTGCCTGACAGTCCCGGGCGCCTGTCGCGGTGCGCTGAGGCGCCACGCATCTTTGTCAGGCGCGTCGGAACCCGGTAGCGTGTACCGCAGTGGACGAGTTTCTCGCTGAACTCGAGGCGCGCATGGCCTCGGCCACCCGGGCGAGTGGCGTGCACCCGCCGCTCACGGCGGAAGCGCTGCAGGTCATTGCCGCCGCGGATCATGGCGGTACGCCGATGTTCACCTCGGCCAATCTGGCACGCATCGCGAAGGAAAATGGCGTTGATGTGTCGTCGGACATGACACCGAACGACATCATCGCTGAGCTGCGGCGGCGACAACAGCCTGGCTCCTAGCGTTGCCCAGTGGCATGTGCGCGGATTGCGCTCATCAACGACGACAACGGCACGTCCTGCAGTTGATGCGTGACTGCCGCCTGAACAGACGCGCTCAGGACGGAACGTCGGTGTTCGCCGACATTCGCGGCCTGGCCAGCAAAACATAGCTGCTAGCGCCCACTTCATTGTCGCGAAGCTACTCGCCCGGCGGCAGTCTCGGTGCCAGCGAGCAAGACTACGCTATCACTGCCGAACGGCTGGGCGGTATCGCCCATTTCAGCATGGGATCACGTGCGACTTGAAGGCAGGTAGTGCTGATCACCGGCGGCGCCGGTGGGATCGGCCGCGTGATCGCTCGACGGTTTGCCCATGAGGGCGCGGCGGTGGTGATCGCCGACCTCCTGGACGACGACGCTGAAACGGTAGTGCGGTCGATCCGCGAGGCCGAGGGGCTGGCGGTATACCAGCGGACCGACGTCACCAGCTTCGATCAGGTTGAAGCCGCCGTGCGGCGCGCGCTCGACGACGCTTGTCCAGCGCCGCTGTGGAACCAGTGCTTCAAGACCGGCGGCTCACAGAACCTGGGCCGCTACACCAACCCAGAGTTCGACGAGCTCCTCGGCCAAATCAACCGCGAGACAGATTTCGACAAGCGCAAGAAGCTGGTGAATGACGCACAGGACCTGCTCGATCAGGACCCCCCGTGGTTTGTGATTGGTTGGTCGACCACAACCCGATCTGGCGTAGCACCACCTACGAGCTGGCGCTGGACAAGCGGCCCGTGTCAGAACTCGGTCGCATGGAAACGATCTGGCTCGCCAGCAGAAGGAACGTCCCAGGTCGCCGTGAGCAATGTCGCCCACCCAGGCCAAATCGGTTTATCCAGACCCAGGATGGCGCGGGCCAGGTTGAGTTGCTCCTGGCTGAGCGTGAAGCTGCCGGACTCGCGGTCGATGAAATCAGTGAGCGGAAGGGGCAGGGGGAGAGGTGCTTGCTGAGCGAGTCTGCATGGCGCTGTCCGAAAGCCCACCTGTTCGCCCGCCATGTTTGACATTCCGCTGCGGAGGTGGCGGTACATGCCACCGAAGACGGCGTGACCGTGGGACCAGGTTATGACAGACCACGGCTGCCTTCCTGGGCGAGCTGTTGGGGCTGAGGCTTCTCCAGAAGTGGTGGGAGGGAACGACAGCAGGCATTGGCGGCTAGGCCGACGGTTCACTCTGTCAGGCTTCAGGCGAGAGGTCCTCCGGTTTCTCACCGTCCGCGTGTGCCCTAGGCTCGCGTGTGCCGCAGCACGCGGCCCGGTCGGGCGGGCGTCTGGCGACCGTCTTCGACCACGATTTCGCCATTGACCACGACGCAATGCACACCCTCTGGCGGCTGGCACGGCACCTGGAAGGTGGCACGGTCGGTCACCCGTTCGGGGTCAAACAGCACCAGGTCAGCGGCCAGTCCCTCACGCAGTAGTCCGCGGTCGCGGATGCCCATGCGCTCGGCGGCGCGGCCGGTCATCTTGTGCACCGCGGTTGTCAGGGTGAGCAGGCCCAGGTCGCGCACATAGCGACCGAGAACGCGGGTGCTGGCACCGTAATTGCGGGGGTGAGGCTGATCGGTGCGCGCGAAGGGGATCGCGGAGCCGTCGGAACCGATTACCGAGAGTGGGTGCTGTAGGAACGCTTGCACGTCTCCCTCGGTGCGGTAGAAGAGCACCACATGGACCCCGTTGCCGCGAGTTTCGCATAAGCGAAGCACCAGCTCTTCTGGCGGGATGCGCGCCTGCTCGGCCAGGGCGCCCAACGACTGCCCTGCGCTGTCCCCATCGGATGGATCGCCAGGGCGGCTGATCACGACACGGTCCCACAGCCACGGAATTCCACCGAACCAGCCGCCAGCCAGCTCAGTCCGCGCGCGCTCGCGGGTACGTCGGTCCTTCAGGCGCTCTGTCAGTACCTGAGTACCACCGGCCTGCAGCCAGCCGGGCAGGTACTGCGTGAGTGACGACGACGACGCGGCATATGGATACACGTCGTAGACGATGTCCACGCCCGCCTCGCGGCCTCTCTCGAAGCGCTCGACCACAGCCGCGTGCTGGCCCCAGATGGCGGGGTCGTTGATGGCGACATGCGAGAACTGGACGCGTGCGCCGCTGCGCCGGCCAATCTCGACGGCTTCGTCGATGGCGCGGAAGTGCCAGCCGAGACCGGCGCGCGCATGTGTAGCGTAATGGCCGCCGAAGCGAGCCGCCACCTCGGCCAGGGCGACCACTTCGTCGGTGTCGCCATATGCCGACGGCACATGCGTGAGACCCGTCGAGAAGCCGAACGCGCCCTGGTCCATCGCCCCGGCTGCGAGCTGCCGCATGCGGGCAAGCTCGTCGCTGGAGGGCGGCCGATCCTCGAGGCCCATAGCGGCTACCCGCAGCGTGCCGTGGCCGACCTGTGGCGCGACATTGATGGCGATGCCGGCGCGCTCGAGCACACCGGCGTAGCCCTCGAGATCGGACCAGTCCAGCGCGACCGGATCGTCACCGATACGCGCCAGGTGGTCGGCGTGCAGCTCGCGGCGCTCGCTCAAATTCAGCGGGAACGTCGAGAACGAGCAATTGCCCACCACCTCCGTAGTGACGCCTTGAAAGACCTTGCTCTCGCCGGCGCCGTCGAGCAGCAGACTCCCGTCAGAATGCGTGTGGACGTCGATGAAGCCCGGGCTCAGAACCTGGCCGGCACCAGAGAGCGTGCGCTCGGCGGTGGCGTCGGCCGGGATGGCCCCCATTGCGGCGATATGGCCGTCACGCACACCGAGGTCGCCATGCTGGGCGAATGTGCCGCTGCCATCCACGAGCAACGCCCCGCGTATCAGGAGATCGTAGGTCGTCACTCGGTCTGCGGCTCTACGGCGATGAAGTCTTCCAGAAACTCGATCAATCGATCCTCTACCAGGCGCATGACCGCTTCACCCGACTCGCGCGATGCCAGGCGTGGATCGCCCAGTGAGCCGTTCGCCGTCAGCTCGTCCATGCGCAGTCTCGGATCCGCAAACGCACCCACGGCGGCACCCCCACCGGCCAGGACCGTGTGACGATACACCGCGGGCAGCTCGGCTCCGGCACCCAGGGCTTCTGCTCGGACCACATCGGGAGCGACCGCCAGGGCCACCGAAGCCTCGATCTCGCAGGCGTGCGCATAGGCACGACCGAAGCGCTCGCGCAACAGGTCGGCGGCAGCGGACAGATACAGCGCCGTCGCCACGTGTAGCCGCAGCTCCAGCCTGGCTCGGGCGACGACCAGTCCGAGCGCCGCCTGGTTGCCGCCATGGCCATTGAGCAGGAAGACGCGGCGCACCCCGTGTGCCTCGAGTGAGCGCAGCACGTCGAACACGACGGACGCGAACGTCTCTGGCTGCAACGCGATCGTGCCGGGAAAGCGCATGTGATGCGCCGCCACGCCAAAAGGGAGTGCCGGCGCGACAACGGCGTGTGGACGCAGGCGATCGGCGACACGGTCGGCAACGGCGGCAGCGATGGTCGTGTCGGTACGTAGCAGCGTGCCCGGCCCGTGCTGCTCAGTCGAACCGGTGGGCACGATAACGACCTGGGCCGCCGCCAATGCGTCGCGCGCTTGGGGCCAGGTCATGTCTGCGAGCTGCGTGCCTGTTTCAGCCATTCAGGCGCGGGTCCAGTGCATCGCGGAGTCCGTCGCCGAAGACGTTGACGGCGATGACCACAACCATGATCGTCAGGCCCGGGAAGCTCGCCAGCCAGGGGGCATCAATCAGGTACTTGCGTCCGTCGGCGACCATCAGCCCCCATTCGGGCGTGGGCGGCTGGGCGCCGAGGCCGATAAAACCGAGCGAAGCCGCCGTCAGGATCACCAGGCCGAAGTCGAGCGTTGCAACCACCAAAATCGACGCCACGGAATTGGGCATGATGTGCCGGGTGACAATCCGCCAGCTCGACGCGCCGCTCGATCGGGCGGCCACCACGTACAGTTGCTCGCGCAGCACCAGTGCTTCACTTCGCGCCAGGCGCGTGTATTTCGGCACGTGGACGACGGCAATGGCGACCATGGCGTTGTTGAGATCCGGGCCAAGGAACGACGCAATCGCCATGGCCAGAACCAACGGCGGGAACGCCAGAATGATGTCCATCAGGCGCATCACCAGCGCATCGAAGGGCCCACGACCGTAACCAGATGTCGCGCCGAGCAGGAATCCAGACGTGCCAGCCAGACCGACCACGATCAGCCCGATCTGCAGCGACACGCGTGCGCCCCAGATCACGCGAGACAGGATGTCACGGCCCAGATCGTCGGTCCCGAAGAAGTGCTGCAGACTGGGTGGCCGCATCCGTTGGCCGAGTTGCATCTGGGTCGGATCGCCCGGTGCGAGCAGCGGCGCGAAGATGGCTGCCACGACCAGCAGCAGCATGATGCCAAAGCCGAAGATCATGAGCGGGCTACCAAACACCTGGCGCGCAGCGCGGCGCAGGCGCGCGCGACTCTCGTTGGTTGGCATGCCTCGCGCCAGGGGCGGCGCTGCGGCGAGCTCCAGCGCTACTGGATTTGCGGGTTGAGCCATGAGTACAGCAGGTCGACGAGCAGGTTCACGACCATGTAGACGATCGCGATCAACAGCGTGAACCCCATAATGACTGGATAGTCCAGGTACAACGCCGCGTCGACGACGTACTTGCCGACGCCTGGCCACGAGAAGATCGTCTCGGTTAGCACCGCGCCGCCGAGCAATGCGGCGAATGCCAGGCCAGCCAGCGTCGACACCGGGATCAGCGCATTACGCAGGGCATGCCGCACAATCACGGCCTGGTTGGTCAGGCCCTTCGACCGGGCCGTGCGAATGTAGTCCTGGGACAGCACTTCCAGCATGCTCGACCGTATCAGCCGGGCCAGGGTGGCCATGTAGGCATACCCCAGCACGACTGCTGGTAGCAGCAAGTAGCGCATGGTTTCGACAAAAGTGCCCCATTCCCCGCTGAGCAGACTGTCCAGGGTGTACATGCCCGTGATCGTTGGCGGCGGCGGGGTATATGTGCCCAGTCGACCAGCGCCTGGCAGCCAGCCGAGCTTGGCATACAACAACCAGATCAGCATCAGCCCGGACCAGAAAACCGGCATCGACAGCCCACCCACGCTGACCACGCGCACTACCTGGTCAATGGTCGAGTTGCGTCTGACCGCCGAGATCACACCGAGCGGCAAAGCGCCGGCAAAAGCGAACAGCAGACTCGCCAGCGTCAGCTCCACCGTGGCTGGGAAGCGCTCCATGAGGCTATCCAGGACCGGCCGCTTGGTGGAATACGAGACACCCATGTTGCCGTGGGCGAGGTTGCCGACGTACGCCCAGAGCTGGACGGGCAGCGGTTGATCGAGCTGGAATTCACGGCGGAGCTGTTCGAGTACCTGCTTATCAGCGCCGTCGCCGGCCATCATGCGGGCAGGGTCACCGCGGATCGACCGTGACAAGAAAAAGATCAGCACGATGACCCCGAGAAGAGTCGGCACCATCGCCGCGACGCGGTACAGAAGGTACGCGGATCGCCGCACTGGACTAGGTCTTGGAGAGCTTCTCGAAGCTGAGGTAGTGCGAGCCTCCTGGCTTGATTTCGAACCCCTGGACGTTGTCGCGCATGCCCAGGATCTGGTTGGCTTGATAGAAGAGGATGTACGGCGCCTCGTCGACGATGATGTTCTGCGCCTGGCGATAGGTGTCGATGCGTTTGGGTGCGTCGAGGATGGTTGGCGCCTGTTTCACGAGCTGGTCCACTTGCGGATTGCCGTAGAACGCGCGGTTCGCGTTCAAACCCTTGTTGTCCGACAGGAACCACTTGTCCATCGTCCAGGGCGGCGTCGGTAGCGGCGGGGTCCACCCGCCAACGCTCCACTGAAAATCGCTCTTGTCGATACGCTCGCGACGAGTCGGCTCGGCAACCTTCTCGATCTTGACGCGAATGCCCACGTCGCCAAGGTTCGACTGGGCTGCCTGGGCGACGTCGTCGGCGCCCGGCGCGCCCTGGGATGAATAGGTCAGTGTCAGATCGATGCCGCCGGAGAAACCGGCATCGGCCAACAACTGCTTGGCTCTGGCTGGATCGTAGTCGTAGCCCTTGAGGTCGTCGTCGTAGCCCTCCATGCCGAACGCCAGCGGTCCGCGCAGACGTCGGCCCTTGCCCGCGATCAGCTCCTGAATAATCTGGTCGTAGTTGATCGCGTAACTCATCGCCTGCCGGACTTTGACGTTGTCAAGGGGCGGCTTGGTGTTGTTCAGGTACGCCAGAATCAGCAGCAAGCTCGGCACCTCTTCGATGCGCACGCCTGGCTGACCTTGCAGGCTCAACATCTCGGGGGTGCTAATCGGGGACATGAAGTCGATGTCGCCTTTCTGAAGCTGGAGTTTCAGATTGGTCGACTCAGGGACGATGTTCAGGATGACCCGCTTGATGCTCGGTTCCTTGCCGTACCAATTCGGGTTGTAGTCGAGCGTCACCCGCTGACCACGCTGCCAATCGGTCATCTGGTACGGGCCGCTGCCGAGCGCATTGTTGGATAGCCAGTCCTGGGCCTGGTCGTTATTCGATTGCTTCTCGGCGGCCCTGGGGTTGATGATGCCGCTGGCGTACGTGCCGAGGCTGGGCAGGAAATACGCGAACGGCTCGCTGAGGGTCATCACGACTGTCGTCGCGTCAGGCGCTTCAGTCGACTTGAGTTGGCGTATATTTGCCGCCGCCGACTTGTTGATGCCCATCAGGCGATCGAAGGACCACTTGACCGCCTGAGCATCCAGAGGTGAGCCATCTGCGAACTTCAACCCGCTGCGCAGCTTGAAGGAATACCGCAGGCTGTCGTCGGATACCTGCCAGGACTCAGCTAGATCGGGGTCCACTTCAAGCGGCGCACCCGGTTTGGGCGCGCCCGGCCGGAGCTGGACGAGTCCGTTGTAGACGCGGCTGATGGCGAGCAGGGCATTGCCATCAACGGTCTGGTGCGGGTCGATATTGGTTGGATCGGCGGAAAGACCGTAGACGAAGGTCTGGGCCGGTCCGGGAGCGCCCGAGGCGGGTTTGGCCGCGGCGGTGGTTGGGACGACGGTCGCAGGCGTGGCGACAGGTGCCGGGGTTGGGCCGCTAGAGGCGGGGGCTGTCGGGCCGGCGGCGGTCGCGCCCTGGGGCGCAGGAGTCAAAGCCGGTGCGGCCGCGGGTGGTGGGGCACAGGCCTCGAACAGACCCACCGCGGACGCCGCGGTAAGCAGAGTGAGGAAGTGCCGCCGTGTGGCGGCGGAGCGACCATCCGCGTCCATGCTTTTCCTTTCTGCGACGGCGAGTGTGAGAACCCCGCTGGGCGCGCGGGCCGTCACTTGTCCGCGATGTCCGTCAATGCTGCATCGCGGAGCGGGTCGGACCGTACCTCGGCGAGGAAAGTCCGTCAAGCCGCGAGCGGCTGCGACCAGCTACCTCGTTTCGCGACGTCTCCTGGAACAATTCACGAGCGCCGCGGCGTTGTCGCGTGGCGCAAGTTCGAGAGCGAAGAGCCTCGCGGCCACAGCGAGATGTATAGGTCATCCATGTGGCCGCCTCCCCGGCCTCTATCGCCGCCGTGGTAACGTGCGCTTCCGTCCCTATCGCAAGAAAATGGCCCGCGAGCGGTGAAGCTTGCGGCCACGTGGCTGTGGGTCTTTGGCAGCACGTGTGGGGCCGGCGCGCTGCTACTCCGGGGCGCAGCGGTCGCCACCGGGTGAACGTGGCCTTGACGACTTCGACAGTGCTGGTGCCCCAACGCGCTCTCAGCAGCCGAACACTGACCAGCAGATGGCGTTCCGTATCCGCTGGTCGTCGAAGACGAGCTCGCGAATCTCCTTTGGGAGATGATCGCGCTCCCACCGGCACTCGAGTTTCCCTGCGCTTTCGCCCTCTCCTTCCGGAGCGGCAGCACGGGCGGCCTTGATCGCATAGGCGGCCGCACCCAGCTCGTGCGCGGCCAGGTGTGCGACGACCGCCGCCTGGCCCGCAGCGTAGGCGGCATGGCGTGCAGGCCCACTCAGGTCTCTGGCGGCGGCCATGGCATGGCCACCGGCCGCGCGAGCCTGGGACATCGTGATCTCGCCGCGCGCCCAGGCGCAAGCCTGCTCGATTGCCTTACGCGGTCTCGGGTCGTCAGGCCGAATCAACTCGAACCGATCGAGGACGTGCTCGGCGCACGATGCCGCCCACCGGGCGAGGAGATGGTGATCCGAATTGGTGAGAGTTCCACCGCGGCGGATCGTCACGAAACGCGGGTCACGTTCTTTGGGGAGGATCACAGCCAGCATCCCTTCTGCTCGCATCTCCTGACGATTACCGACGCCGTCGTGACCGTACTCGCCCCGAGCCTGGTCCGGCCTGATGTCGTCAGGGGACACCAGATACAACGCACCCGGGCGTCAGCTATGCCCACCACTGAAGAACTCCGCGAAAACCAATGACCCGTCGCGGTACCGACGCGTCAAGTATCGGTCACGGATCTCGGCACATTCCTGGAAACCGGCTGGCTTGTAGGTGGCGACGGCGCCGACAGTGGAGCACGTGGTGCAAACGATCGCGCCAGTTGCTAAGACGGCCAGGTCGCCCAGTGTTTCGGCCGATAGTCCTCCGCGGCGATCGGTTCCCACTCGCCCCGAAGACGTAGCGCGAGCCGGGCTCGCTTCACGAGGTGCAGGGCCGCGCGGCTGGCTGCCCGATAGCTCAGGCGTCGACTTGTGCGTGGCGCACAGTTGATCAAAGCTCCGCTCGATGGAAGCCCAGCGAGCGTCCTATTGCGTTCGAGCGATTCATGACAGCCCCGCTCTCGCGCCGGATGGGTCGCAGGTTGCCTTTGCCTACGATGGTGGCCAGGTGCTCGGCGACGGCGGCCCAACCACAGAGTGGCGTCTGGCGGTCCATCCGCTACCGGACACGGCCGGCCACTACTGGACGGGCGTAAACCCAGGTGAAAAACTGCAGTGGGCTGGTGGTATGACCGGCGTGCTGTTTGTCGCAGGGGGCTTCACCGGCCCGCAAGTTCTCCGCGTAGCCTTGCGCGCCGATGCTGGAACGCTGCGGACGATCGATCGCCTCAGCAGTTCGGGACTGACCGGATTCGACTGGCACTCCTGAATGAGAACGATTCACCGCGCTACTGAGCGCTGTCCTGCTCGGGACTCTGACCTGGGTGTCAATCGCATGCGCGGAGCCCGTGCAACTGGATTGCGCCTGGATCGTCTGTGACCCGAGTCTCGGCATGCACACCACCGCCTTCGAGAGCTGTGCGGGAATGGATTCCAGGTCGACTTGCACCAGGTTGGCGACGATATGTTCGCCAACGTAACAAGCGGTGATGCGTTCGCGCAGGTAGATCTCGTAAACGTGAGGAAGCAACTGGTCCAGCTGCCCCTAGAGCCAGCGCGCTAGAAACTGTCTGAAAACCTATGTGCGAGCCAACCTCCGCAACATCAGGCGCCCCATTGCCGCGTAGATGAGCGCCTCGCTGGTGGTGCACAGCCGCTCATAGTCTCGACTGAAGCGTCGACTCTG
>JBPCIO010000158.1:0-13598 GCA_051006215.1 Chloroflexota bacterium | reverse complement strand
TCTACACTCCGCGTCCCGTCACACCCAGCGCGCGGACTGCGCGCGCCTCCACGCTGATCTCAGCTGGGGTTGTGCCCTTGAGATCACCGTCGGCCTGGAGCGGGAGTGGCCGATCACGGGACACGATGTTGATTGACCGGGCCTGACACAGATGGATGTTTGCGTCGCGGTGATGTTGGCCGGCCAGCACCCGCGCGACGTGCGCCGCTAGCTGGAACGGGTCCGTACCTTCGAACAGGACTACATCGAGTACCCCGTCGTCCACCCGTGCTTCCGGTACCAGGGGCACAAGCCCACCGTACAGCCGTCCGTTGGTGATTACCGCCCCCAGCAGTGGCAACTCGATCTGTTCACCGTCGAGCGTCACCCGGCACCTTGCGCCACGCACTTCGCCGAGCAACCCCAGGCTGGCCAGCGGGTAGGCTGCTTGACCAAGGCCCTTCATACTCGACTCGACCACCTCGACGATCCGCGCGTCGAGCCCGGCCGATGCGACCACCAGGAACGGCTCGTGGTTCAGTCGACCAATGTCGACCCGTCGCGCAGGCTGCTGCAGTTGAGCCGTGATGGCCGCCGCCGGATCCAGCGGCAGGCCGAGCTCACGCGCCCAGACGTTGCCGGTGCCCAGCGGCACCACACCCAGCGCGGTGTCGTTGTCGACCAGGGCCGGCAGCATAGCCGCCAGCATGCCGTCACCACCAGCGCCGAAGATTGCGTCGACGCCAGACGCCGCCGCCCGGCGAGCTGCTGCAAGCGTCCAGAGTGAACCCTCGCCCGCCCAGATCTCGGCCTCCCAGCCACCATCCCGAAAGGCGCGCAGCATACGACTGAGTGGCGGCCTGGCGCCGCCACGCGAGCGGTGATTGAGCAAGACGACAGCACGCAAAGTGATCAAGTATGCGCGAGTGGATCACGGTTTGCGAGCCTTGCTCCGCATCCGCGAGCAGGGGGCCACTCGTTAGGCGGCATGATCACGGCTGGCCTGGCGTTGCAGTTTGTCGGGCAAAAGACAACAGCCGTCGCTTCAAGACGACGTCCCGAAGCTTGAGCACCAGCGTGCAGTTCGAGGTTGAGCGTCCGCACGAGTGTGTTTGTGACGGACAAGACGATCCCGCTGGTAAGTGGTGCCTCCGCATCGCCGAGCCGAAGCGAATGATGTTCCCGTCAGCGTCGAGCAGCACGCTTTCGTGCTGGCCCCAATCCGTTTCCAGCGGAACTTTGACATCGGCGCCACGGAGGCCCAGCGGTGGGCCAACTGGTCCGCGTGTTCGACAAACAGGTACGCCTATGCCCTATTCGCCGAGACGACGTCGCAGGCAGCTTTCAGGTTTACTGGCTAGGAAATAGCGAGTCAGGCGGTGGCGGATGACTCCTGGGCGTCTTCGAGAGGGAACGGCACGACCAGGTCGGTGTCGAACGGGTCGGGTGAGGTCATCGAGAGGGTGTAGTCGCCAAACCGCTTCAATCGTCTTGTCTGGTAGTGAGTGGCTCTCAGCCCGCCTTCAGCCGGGGCTGGGGACGTTCTCGAGTTCGTCCTCGCGCACAACGTCGGCGCCCGTCGGCACGAACGCGGCGATCACAGGGCGCTTGTCCCGTCTTCTGCGCGTGATCCATGGCGGCTTCTCGTTGAGGTAGCTGTCGCCCCACTGTCGTAGGCCAGCGAGCGTCACGGCGAGGTCTCGGCCCTTGGTGGTGACCCGGTACTCGTAGCGCTCCGGGCGCTCGCTGTAGCGGACGCGCGCGAGGATGCCCGCTTCGACCAGCCGGTTGAGCCGGTGGGTGAGGACGTTGCGGGCGATCCCGAGGCTCTCCTGGAACTGATCGAAGCGACGCAGCCCAAGTAATGCGTCGCGGATGATCAGCAGCGTCCAGCGCTCACCCACGACCTCTAACGCCCGTGCGATCGAGCAGTTCTGTCCCTCGTAGTCGTTTGGGAGCACGGCTCATCGTAGCACGAGCTAGTTGCATCACGCCACTGACTTTGCTACGCTGTGCCCGAGTCAGTCTCTTGACGCAACTCAGCGGGAGACAATCCCATGCCTGCTGGGAACACCGAAAACCGTAAACGGAGGAGCTCCGATGGACGAACTGCTATCAGCCGTGCTGGACGCGCACGGAGGCCTCGACAACTGGCAGAGGGTCAGGACGCTGAGGGTCGGCTTTTCGCGGGGCGGCCCGTTCTGGGCCGCGCGCGGCTGGCCGGACCTCCTCGCAAACGAAACCGTGACCCTCGACGCTCACCGCCAGCACATCGAGTTCACCCCGTTCATCGCCCAGGACCGAACCTCGGTATTTGACGTTGATCCAGAACGGGTAGCGATCCGCATCGGCGACGGCCAGGTGATCCAGGAGCGCACCCGACCGCGCGACTCATTCCCCAGCCAGTTCGATCCGTTCGCGACGCCGTGGGACGCGATCCAGGTCGCGTACTTCGCCAGCGCGGCGATGTGGAACTACTTGACCGAGCCGTTCGGGTTCACCTACCCCGGCGTGCAGGCGAGAGAGATTGAGCCCTGGAACGAGGACGGCGCGACATGGAGGCGGCTGGCGGTGACGTTTCCACCGTCCAACGCCAACCACAACCCCGACCAGGTGTTCTACTACGACGAGCGGTTCATGCTGCGTCGCATGGACTACTCGCCGGAGGTGACAGGCAGCCCGCAAATTGCCCAGTACACGCACGATCCCAAGACGTTCGACGGGTTCGTGTTCCCAACGCGCCGGCTCATGCACCGCCGCGACGTGGACGGTGTCGCCGACCAGAGCGTTGCCCTGCTCACGTTCGACATCGACACCGTCGCCGTGGAACGCTGCTGATGTCCGTCGTCGACCTCAACGAGCCGGTCGTTCGCGGCTGGGGCGACGCTCGAAGCAAGAGCGTCGGCCGGCACGACTCTGCGATTCTCCGCGGACCCCCGCGTGAGCTGAGCGAGTTTGGCTCTCCTACCGTCGCGGAGCATCAGACCTGACGCGACCGACCAGAGCTGTGGATTGCCTGTGCAAGCGCTCGTCTGGTCGACGCCGCGTGAGGCCACCTTCGGCGGTCCTTGCTTTCACGCTGCGACGGGGATTGCGACGCCGTGACGAGGAACCCGCAATGCGCGGACCGCAGGGCGCCCGCTTGCGCTGCGCGAGGGGTACCGAGCGCGGTCCCTGCCGACGCTCTCCCTCCGGACAAACTCAGCAGCGATGATGAATGCTGAGTTGACGCCCCCTCCCGCGTGAACGCGACAGCTCATTGGGCCATGGCGGCTGGTGCGCTGCCCTATGCCTTTCGCAGTCCGTACCTGCACGCGGTGTTCAAGAGCGACTAGCCCCAGGCGGCATCTCCATGGCCTGTCAACAGGCCGACCGTCACCGGCCTTGGCACGTCGGGAGGTCGGCCCATTCAGCACCCCAGAGCCAGTCCGCGTTGCCGGGCCAGTGCTCCTGATTTCTGTCGGGCACCAGCGTCGCGATCTCGCTGGTCCCGATCGAACGTCAGGCCATTTGCTCCGCGACACCGAGACCTACTACGAGCTCGACATCGTCTCCTGGCCGGTGGGGCTCTGTTCAGCGACGATTAGAAGTACCGGACAAGTTGACTCACGGATGGATGACGCCCTGTCCAGGGCCGTTGACTCACCGGTGTTTCCACTCTGGTCTCAAACTCGAATGGATGCCTGGATAGTAGGCGATGGAGCACCGTCGTAGTCGGCTGGGTGGGGCATGTGGGCAACCCACAGGGGGTTGTCCAAGCCCTGTTCGCACAGGGCGTCATGTCCCTCCCCTTCGCGCGCCTGGTAGAGCAAGATGGGGTCGCAACCTCGGGTCCGAAAAGATCGGCGAGCAGGATGACGTCTCGCATTCTGGGTTCACGCCGACTGCTCTGCATTGTCAACGAGGTCGGTGCTGATCCGCAGCGGCGGCGGCAAGCTCGCCCCAGACTCGACCGCTACGTCATCCAGCCAGCCCTCGGCGCCAAAGGTCAACACCGTGCGAGTTCGCCATACCTGGATGTGGCGCTGCAGGGTGCGTATCTGGCCATCGGCGAACTTGCCGGGGTAGCGCTGCTGCAGTTCGTCAAACACCGATCGGCCATTCCGTTCAGGCTGCGTCGTCAACCAGTCGCAGACCTCCTTCCACACGGCTTCGAACGGATCCGGGCGGCTACGGTACGTACGCGGTCCTTTGGACTTCTCACTCCGCCGATACTTCCGTCGGTAACGTGTACCAGTTGGCAGGTCGACAATGGGATTGGTTGTCGCGTCATCGTCCAGCCCGCTCACGCTGAGATCAAACGGCACTGCCAGCGGAGCGTCGCCTGGCGGGCCAATACGAGCGGAGAACAGCGCGTGCCGCCAGAGTGCCTCTTGCAAGGTCTCGAGCTGGTGGAGGAGTCGGACTGGATCCAGTGCTCGGTAGATGGCGGTCAGCCGCCGCCGATTGGACACGTCGAGCACGACGCTGGCCAGCACCCGTTGGAACGGCGTCTGGGCTGGTCCGTACGTCCGCCGAACGCGACTGCCTGTCCGCGTCTTGGTAACCAACTTCATCGACGGTTGGAAGAAGTTCACATACAGCCGCACCGCCCGATACAGCTCGGCTAACTGACGATAGGCGCGCTGCCCCTCGAAGCGATCGTAGCCGACGAGCTGCCGCACAACCGAGCCATTTTTCTGTTCGACCCACGCCTGGTCGTTCTTGTTTCCGACCCGCCTGACTCGTCCTCGAACGCATTGAGCCGGTCCGCCCACGGGTGATCTCGCCCCGGCCACAGCCCGGAAAAACTCTCATACGTCGTGCGACCCATCAGCATCGCATCGCACGCGAGGAGTTGCCCCAGGCCGTCCCTGTAGTAGGCATCGTCGCGGTATTCGAAGAAACGTCCGATGCCTTCGTCCGCGAAGACGCCGTCAAGTGAAACCAGGGTATATTCAAGAATTCTTCTCACATCTGGTGAGACTGTCCAGCGGATCGAGAGTGACCGGCGCTGCGCAAGGAGTTTCACCCCAGGCACTGTCGTCGAAGTGCGCGGGTGAGCCGGAGCCAGCGGAGCATCTCAGCCGAGCAGTACCGGCAGAAGCACTCCCAGGCCGAGGGCGAATATCCACAGCGCCGGCGCGGGCGTGCCGACTGGGCGTTGGCGACGGGCTTCGCGGGCAGCCAGGCGCGGGTCGATGAGGAGCCAGGCAGCGTGGCGGCGCTCGAGGAGCAGGAACACGAGCGCCGTCGCGCCGCCGTAGGCCAGATGCCCGACTAGCGAAGCCAGCGCCGGGCCGACCGCTTCAGGCGTCCAGGCCAGTGATCCACCAAGCAGGACCGGTAGCAGCGTCAGGGGCCCCAGAAACCACCAGACGAGGCCGTACAGGAAGCCCCATGCCAATCCGGCGGCGAACGTGGGCGCCTCATAGCGGAACAAGATCCCGTAGCTCAGGCCGATGATCGTGCCGATGACGAGGTGGACCACGAAGCCCACCTCGGTGCTTGAGCTCCCGACAAGGCCGGCCACCCGCGGCAATGCGCCCGTGGCAAACATGATGACGCCGAACACCAAACCACCGGCCAGACTCGCCGCGGCCCCCCAACCCGCCGCCTGCAAGGTGCGCGTGCCCGGCCCTTCCACTTCGCGGTTGATCGGGTCGGACTCGACGAAGAAGCCGACCCACAGTCGATCGATGAAGGCGTAGATCACACCTACCAGCAGCCCGTAGACGACATGCCCTACCAACGAGCCGAACAGCGCGCGGCCGTGCTGCCACGACCAGTCCACCGGTTGTCCCTGCAACACCGGTAGGAGCGTCAGCGGACCCAGGAACCACCACAGCATGCCGTAGGCCAGGCCCCAGCCCAGCGATGAGCCAGCCGAGCGCACGTCGCGCTGGAAGAGCACCCCGAAACTGGCGCCTATGGTTACGGCGATCGCGAAGTGCAGCGCCATACCCACCTCGCGTGAGTTGGAGCCCACCAGTCCCGCGACGAGCGGGAAAAAGCCAACCTGCTCCATCCACATTCCGAAGGCCCATCCGCCGACGACGCCAGCCAGACCACCCACCACCAGCGCCCGCGCCAGATCGAACGAAGCGCGCCCAGGCTCTGCGCGCTGCTTTCCGACGGCACCTTCAACAAGCCCGAGGGGTATGCCAAGCGCGAGCAAAATACCGCACAGGAGTGGAAAGTTTGCGCGAACCTGGTCGAGCATCGCACTGGTGGGCATGCCCGCCGCAAGGGGCAGCAAGCTGGACACTGCTAGCCACAACAGGAGTGCATACGCCGAGCCCCACAGTAGACCCGCTCCGAGCGTGTTCGTGCCGGGGCTAAGGCTGAGGTCAAACACCATTCCGGCCGCAGCCCCCAGCAGGATCGAGGGTAGCGCCGCGGCGAGGCCGAGCCCGGCCAGGGTCGCGCCGCCCGCCGCGCCGACAGCACCGCACACCAGAACCGAGCGCCACCGGCTTGGGTTTGCGAGCACACCGTGCGAGTTCATCGCTCGCTGCCCAGGCTCATGTCGATGGTTTGGACGATGTCACGCGGAAACACCAGCTCGATCAACCAATCCGCCAGCACGCGCACTTTGCGTTCCAGTCCTGGCAACTTGCCGAGGTAGATCCCCCGCCAGAGCAACCAGGCGAAGAGTCCCGAAAAACGCAAGCCCTTGATCTCAGCACAGGCGGTGTGATGACCCACCACACACAGCGTGCCGAGTGCGTCAAAATGGAAGGCACGCAGCGGACGGCCGACCACGCTGGCATGGATGTTGTGCGCCAACGTCTGCGCCTCGCGCAACGCGAACTGGGCGGTCGGTGGGCAAGGTTGTCCGGTCCTCCCGTCGTTGACCATGGCGCAGTCTCCCAGGGCCCAGATGCCCGGCTGGTCCTGTATGCGGAGTTGTGTGTCGACGATCACGGCGCCACGCCGGTCGCGCGGCACGGCCAATGCCTCGACCAGCGGATTCGGCCGCACCCCGGCCGTCCACACCAGCGTCTCGGCCAGTAGCTCCTCTTGTGGATTGAGGATCACCGCGCCCGGGCGGGCGTCGACCACGCGCGTGTTCAACTTGAAGGTGACGCCGCGCTCCGCCATACGTTCGAGCGCATACGCGGCTAAGCTGGCACTGAGCTCAGGGAGGATGCGCTCCCGCGAGTGGACCAAGACCACTCGCAGGTCGTCCGGTGGGATGTGTGGGTAGTCCACCAGGATGCCGCGGGCGAAGTCGTTCAGACCACCCGTGAGCTCGGCACCCGCGAAGCCACCGCCCGCGACGACGAATGTCAGCAATGCCCGGCGCCGTTGGGGGTCTGCCTCGCGGTCAGCGCGCTCAAACATGTCGATGACGCGGTTGCGGATGCGAATGGCGTCGCCGAGGGTTTTGAAGTCGAGGGCCGTGCGCTCGACGCCATCTAGCCCCAGGTAGTTGGAGACTGAGCCGACGGCCAGCACCAGGTGGTCGAACGCCAGTTCACCACCATCGGGCGCTCCGAGTTCGACGCAGCGCCGGTCGAGGTCTATGCGTGAGGCGCGAGCGCGGATGACGCGGGTGCGGCGCAGGCCAGTGCGCAGTGGACTGCTGATATGCGTCGGTTCCAGGCTGCTGGCCGCGACTTCGGCCAGCATCGGGGTGAACAGCAGGGCGTTGGTTTCGCTGACGAGCGTCATGGACACCGAGGCGTCCGCACCGAAGGCGTGTTCGAGGTGTTGGGCGGTGGTTACTCCAGCGAACCCACCGCCCAGGATCACGATGCGCTGCGTGATGGGAGGTGCGGGCGCCGGCGGCCGCTCGCCCGCGCCAGGGCATGAGCCAATGACATCCGCCAGGAGGTGCGCGAGGAACCCGAACACGAAAGCGCAGGCGACCCAGCCCACAAGCGCCGGGAACTCGGCACGCATGCCCTCGGGGGTCCACTCGGGCGCGTGGCCCGCGAGTAGCGGAAGCAAAGTGATGCTGACCAGCGCCCAACACGGCGCCCCGAATGCCGCGGCGGTGGCAGCACTCTCGAGATAGCCGCCACCTTTCGGGCGCGAAAAGAAGGTTGCGCGTAGGCCGAGTCCGATGTCCTTGAGACGTGCGGTGTACATGGTTGGAGCTCCGAGCCGGGCGGGCTGAACAGGCCGCGCCTCTTCAAATCCCGCGCCTCAGGTACTTGTTACAGCCGGCCGGGCCACTCAGAATTCAGACGGAGCTCGACCTGGCCCATGGCAGCCGCGAGTCCAGACCGGGCAGCGGCGGCGCAATCGCCAGGGCTACGAAGAGTGCCGGCTCGAACAAGTAGTCAAAGGTCCACGTCCCGGCGCCCAGAGTAAAGATGAAGGTCGAGAATGCGAGTAAGAACCCGCCGATGGCTGTCAGCCGGCCGAGGACGCCGAGCAAGAGTCCGAGACCGACCGCCAGTTCGCCGAGGGTCAACAGCCACTGGAACGCTTCCCAATTGGCGATCACCAGGTTGCCGAAATCGTGGATGAATCCAGGCGAAGAGCCGGTGTTCCCCGTTTGAATGTTCAGGGCGTCGTCACGGTTGATGAGGAATGTGTGCCACAAACCGATGGTCACATCGTGCAAGCCGAAGAGCTTGGCCAGCCCGTTGCTGAGGTACACGATCCCCAGGAAGGTGCGCACAACCACCAGCGCTGTTCGGTAGCTATAGGGCATCAGCGTGAGTGCTCACTGCCTCGCGACGCCTCGATGACCGAGACCTGGGTCTCCTGCGCACCCGTGCGTGCATTGCGCCCGCGATTCAAGACGTGCACCTCGCTCGACCCGGACTGGCTGATCAGCGCGACGAGCTCTGCCGGAGGCACAGCCCCCCGATTCAACGAAACCAGTCATCGAGTGACTTGAGGGCATGCGGTGGCAGCGGCGAGTGGAGGGTGGTTTCTGCCAGCAGGAGTCGACCCGTCGGCGCGAGGATCCGCGCCACTTCGCCAGAGGACCGCGCTCTTGTCCGGCGTGAGATTGAGGAGGCCGTTGATGACCACCCAATCAACACTGACAGCCTGAACCCCCGTATCTTCGGCCGTGGCCTGCCGGAGCTCAGTCTGCCGCAGGTCCAGCGCGGCAATGTTCTGACGCGCCCGATCGACCATGTCCTGGGCGAAGTCGATCCCGATTGCGCGCCCGCGGGGTCCTACTTTCCGGGCCAACACCACCAGGTCCAGCCCGCCCCCCGAACCAAGATCGACCACCGTCTGACCCGGCTGCACGTCGGCCAGCAGCGACGGACAGGCCACACCGGTGAAGGCCGCTGTGACCGACGTGGGCAACTCGTCGAGGAAGCTGGCCGGACAACCGAGTGCCTCCGCAAACGGCCGGCCGACGCGGAAATTGTACTGACCTTCCGGCTCGCGTGCGACCAATGAGTAACGCACTCGAACTGCCTCGCGAATCTCGTCGTCCGTGCCCAGCGCTTGCATACTCCGGCGGGATGGAGCGTACCACCGTCACCCGGGGAGTACTATGACAAAACTAACGAGGGTCGCCGCCCAGACAAGCGTCGTGGAGCAAGACGTCGGCAAGACGTCGGCGAGGCGCCAGCTTTCCCGTGGAAGCTGTGGATCTATACCAACTATGACTGCAATCTGCGCTGTCGCTACTGCGTCGCGAGATCGAGCCCCAACGCTCCGCGGCGGGCGATTGGATTCGCCAATGTCCAGCGCCTGGTCGACGAAGCGTTGGGCTCGGGTTCGTGCAGACGTTCTTCACCGGTGGCGAGCCGTTCCTGTTGCCTGACATCTACGACATGGTCGCCTATGCCTCGGCGCGGGTGCAGACCACCGTACTGACCAACGCCATGCTGCTGCATGGGACGCGGTTAGAGAAGTTGGTCGCCGTGGCCAACGATCGGCTCATCGTCCAGGTCAGCCTGGACGGCGGGCGAGCCGAGGACCACGATGCCTACCGCGGTGCCGGCTCGTGGGCGCGCGCTGTGGAGGGCATTCGGCAGCTGCAGGAGCATGGGTTCCGTGTTCGACTCGGCACAACGGAGACTCCAACCAATTCCGACCACCTCGCCCAGTTGTGCGAGTTTCATCGCGCGCTTGGTATTCCCGACGAGGACCACTTCGTACGCCCGCTCGCGAAACGCGGCTACTCCACCGAGGGTCTCGAGCTGAGTATGGCGAACCTGGTGCCCGAAGTGACGGTCAATCTTGACGGCGTGTTCTGGCACCCGCTCTCCACTGATGCAGACATGCGGGTCAGCAAAAAGATGCTTCCGCTCTCCACAGCGGTGGAACGAATCCGGGATCAGCTCGACGAGATCGCACGGAGCGGGAACGTCAAGTTGATGGACTTCAAGTGAGGCTGATCGCCCGACTCCCGTGCGGAGTCACACTCGGAGGGATGTAGACGTGGTAACCGCGTACGTGCTCATCTCGGCTGAACCCAGCCGCGTGCAGGAGCTGGTTGGCGAGCTGCGTGGGATGAAGCTTGCGGATTCCGTGATCACCGCGGTGCACGCGGTGACGGGCCGGTTTGACCTGATCGCCTACGTGGAAAGCCCCGATATGCAGTCGTTGGGCAATTGAATTACCTCTGGCATAGCGAGCGCCGTGGGCGTTCGTCAAACGGAAACATGCCTGGTGGTGTGGTAGCGATAGTCAGCTTCTGCACAGCCTGCGGCGGACCCACGGTCGAACGCGAGCTCGATCAGCATCTCCGCAGTGTGTGCAGTCGGTGCAGCAAGATCCATTACCGGAAGGCTGCGCCTGCGAGCGGCTGCGTTGTCGAGCACCACAGCGAGGTGCTGCTGGCGCGGCGAAAATTCGAACCGTGGAAAGGCCACTGGTACATCCCGAGCGGGTTCGTCGAGTATGGCGAAGACGTCGAAGAGACGGCCCGGCGAGAGATTCGAGGAGAGACTGGCCTTGCTCGTCGAGCTCGGACAACTCTATGGCGTCTAGTTCTTCGACAATCCGCGACAGCACGGCATCATCATTCTGTATCGTGCGGATGTCGTCGGCGGCACGCTGCAGGCGGGCGACGACGCGGCAGAGGTTGCGTTCTTCGCTGCCGATGAGCTCCCCCCACCCGATCAGATTGGTTTCGCTTCCCACCGCCGAGCAGTGCGCGAATGGAGCGACGAAGTGGTGCACGGGCGGCGCCCGTCACGCGCCGGTTCCGCAAGCTCAGGTGATGCTGTCGGCCGCGCTTGGGCCGAGGGCCAGCAGCGCGTAGATCTGTAGCATCGCGGCCTGGTCACCAGGCGGTGCGGCTCGATCGATCGACCCCGTCCGTACGCGAAGTTGAATAGCCCCATCGCAGGGTCGCGCAGCGTATCCCAAACCTGGTCAGCATAAGCTTGCATGGCGGCTCGGTAACGCTCGTCGCCAGTTTACCCAAACGTCGGCGAATTCAAGGTCGGTGACTATGTCGTGGCTACCGTTCGCCGCCGCGGCTCGAGCATCTACGACCAGATCGGCACGTACGACATGACAACCGACGAGGTCTATTTCGAGCAGGGCGTCAGTCGGCGCCACGGCTACCTCACCGAGCACTACGTCGACGATCCTGAATACATCGTCAAAGTTCCGGATGGGCTGCAGGACATCGCCGTCATCGCCGAACCGTTGAGCGTAGCCGAGAAGGGCAGCATCCAGGCGTTCGAGATCCAGCGCCGAGCCGCGCAAGGCAGCCGTTCTCGGCGCCGGAACCATAAGCTTGCTGGCCACGCTCATCCTTCGGCTGCGCGGCATCGAGGTGTTCGTCTTCAGCCGAACCCGGCCGCCATATCTCAACTCTGAACTGGTCGAAGCCATTGGCGCACGCTACTTCAGCACCCAGGACTTCGCGTTGCGCGATGCTCCCGGTCAACTGGGTCCGTTCGACCTGATCTACGAGGCGACCGGTTTCGCTCCGATCGTCTTCGAGGCGATGGAAGCACTGGGCAAGAACGGCGTGCTGGTGCCGGCCAGCGTCACCGGTGGCAACCAGACGGTTGAAGTTCCGGCGGCCAAAATCAATCTGGAGTTCGTTCTCGGCAACAAGGTCATGGAACCCTTTACCTGATCGCCGTCCACCCGGATCGTCAGCGGCAAGGGCGCGGTGCGGCACTGCTGCGCTATGTCGAAGAAACGTTGGCGGCGCGCGGCGAGCGCCTGCTGCTGGTTAAACGTCGGGGCAGGCGAGCTTCGAGCGCACGCGGGCGTTCTACCGTAAGTGCGGGTACGATGAGGAGGCTCGGATCCGCGACTTCTACAAAGCTGGCGATGACAAGGTCGTTTTTCGTAAGGCTCTGGCCACCCCAAAGCGTTGAGCACCAGAGACGCGATTGAGCGGACGGTGGCCGACGTCTCGGCCTCAGATGCAACGTGGCCCTGAGCGCCCGCGCCTGCACCATTGCCACGCTGGCCGTCGGTTGCACAGCTCATCGCCCAAATGGGCACACTATGACGATCTGGGTGAGTTAAGGTCTCACCCAGATGATGTCATTGCTGCGCTGAGGATGTGAAGTCAAGCCAGTGCATCAATCCCCATCAGCATCGCTTGCGACGAAGGCTGGCCTCGTGTCTCGAAGCGTCTGGCGCGACTGCCAGATGACGCTAGTGCTGTGTCCGGTAATGATTGACCGGAATGAGGCCTTCCGGTGAGGGGGGTGCATCGGTAAAGATAAGGGCATGGAGGTTGATGCATGGCGCGAGCGTTGCTCTTCGTTCGCCCGCTGGAGCAAGGTGAGATGGAGTTCCTGGCGCACCTTCGGAAGTCTCGCCGCCAGGCGCTCCGCCAGCGCGCGCAGATTCTGCTGGCCTCGATGGTCTACACACCCGTCTATCAGATCGCGCTGATCTGTCAGACCGATGAGGCGCATGTGCGCCGAGTGATCCACGCGTTCAATGACTATGGCTTTGAGAGTCTGAACCCAAAAGTCGGCACTGGTCGGCCGCAGACGTTTGAGCCGGCCATTCGCGAACGCATCGTCGCCATCGCATTGGCTCCCCCGACGACCTTGGGCGAGCCGCTGACACACTGGTCGTTGCGCCGGCTGAAAGGCTATCTGGAGCGCCGTCGGGTGGTGCGCAGCATTGCCATCGAGACGCTGCGCGGCATCCTGCGAGAGAAGAACGTCACCTTCCAGCGCACCCGCACGTGGAAGCGCAGCACCGACCCGCTGTTCGAAGAGAAGGCTACCCGCGTGATGGCGCTGTACCGCACCTGCCCGACCGACGGAGTGGTGGTGTGCTTCGATGAGTTCGGGCCGATTTCGCTTCAGCCCTACCCTGGCCACTGCTACGCGCAGCGCAAGCGGCCCTGGCGGCGACGAGCTACCTACGTGCGCAGAGGTGGGGTCGGCTACTTCTTCGGCGCTTACGACGTTCACGGCGACGTGCTGTTCGGTGGCTACCGTCTGGCCAAGACCACCCATGAGGTGCTTGCGTTCTACAAGTACATCCGACGGCGCTATCACGATCACCTGCGCATTTACCTGGTCAACGACAATCTCTCGCTGCACTGGACGCCGCAGATTCGCGCCTGGGCCGAGTCGCACAACGTCGAACTGGATCCGACGCCGACCTCGGCCAGCCACCTGAATCGCATTGAGTGCCACTTCCGACCCTTGCGCGAATTCGTGGTGAACGCATCCGACTACGCCAGCCACGTAGACGTGGCGGTTGCCTTCCGCCGCTAC
>JBPCIO010000157.1:0-33267 GCA_051006215.1 Chloroflexota bacterium | reverse complement strand
GGCAGCCGCTTTGCTCGATCTCCGGCAACACCCAGTCAGGGTGCGCATGGGCGAGCCCGGCTAAGGCCGCCAGGGCTTCGATTTCCCCGAGTGTCTCGAGACAGGCCCGGGCGCGTACACCAACTCTCGCTTGCCAGCCTTCCAGGGCAGCCAAGACATGCACGTCCCACAGAAAAATGGCTTGCACCACCCAGTACACCTGAGCGCTGCGCGGCAGGACCAACCGCGTGAGGCGCTCGAGGTGGCGCATGTGTGCGTACGCCGAGCGCCCATCTGTCCTGAGGATGGCGAGCAGGCGTTTGAGCAGGGGCGCCTCGAAGGCCGCGCTCGAAAGCAGGTCGAACCCCGCGGCGTAGTGCTGGAAGGCATCGGCTTGGGTGCTGATGCGGGTCAGCGTGGCGTAGGCACGCTTGCCCAACACCTGCCATAGCAATGTGTTGACGAACAGCCAAGGCAGCCACACGGGCCACGCCAGCAGGCCGATCGCCTGCGCCAGGCCCAACATGCACAACAGTACCGGGCTCAAGCGCGCGGCCCAGAGTAGTCTGCGCCGTCGCACGAGCCAGGGCTCGGATGCTGCCCACACCAACAACGCCTCCGGATCTGGCAGCGGAGCGCGTTCAATTGCCCCGCGCACCTCCAGCTCCTGCCGGAAGTCCAGCCGCGAGACAAGGTCAGCCACGCCATGCTGGCGTTCACGAACGACGCTCGGGGCGGCCCCCTTCAGCAACCATCCCGCGAGCGTCGCCTGCCCGATTGGTGTACGCGTGGTGTCCAGCAGGTGCAGCAGGGAGGCGTGGCCGAACAGGTCGAGGTCTGCCGCGTAGGGGTGCAGTCGATCGGCCTGCAGAACGTGCCGAAGCGGCACGTCCTGCCAACGACGGCCGAGACGCGCCAATGCTTCGGTGTTGATCCTGTGCAAGCTCGCGGCACGGTCGCGGCGCAGGCCGACCAGGTGGTGGAAGCGCACAAGGACCACGAACGCAGCGCCCAGCACCAGTCCACCCCCAAGAAGGACGGGCGCAGCTTGCGCAACTCCCCAGATCAGGCACGCGGCGCAGGCTACGAACGCAGCCAGGCGCAGGTTTGCGAAGCGATTGAAGCGCTGTGTCAATCTGATCGCCTCCGCTCGGAACGCTTCCGCACGCGCGGCGTAGACCGGCCCTGGCGTGCCAGGCTGTTCGGGTCGGGGTTGCATATGGGGGACTGTATCGAGTGCGAGGTGCACAGGCCGCGCTTGCCGCTAATGAGATTCCAACGCTCAAATGTTTACACTGCTCGCAGGAGCCCGCAACGTGCCGACTTATACGTACACCTGCACTGCATGCCACGAGATCGTCGAAAAGCGCCAGAGTTTCACCGATCCGCCCCTGACCACGTGCGAGCAATGCGGCGGCACGCTGCGCAAGATCATCCATCCGGTCGGGATAGTGTTCAAAGGCAGTGGCTGGTACAGCACGGATTCGCGCGCCTCCAGTTCGACGGCAACTGCTTCCAAAGCCGCTGAGGCTAAGGAGTCGGGCTCGAAGGACGAAAGCTCTAAGGACTCGGGCTCGACGAAGGAATCTGGCCCGTCGAAAGACTCA
This sequence comes from Chloroflexota bacterium, assembly GCA_051006215.1. Classification (GTDB taxonomy): domain Bacteria; phylum Chloroflexota; class UBA6077; order UBA6077; family CF-72; genus CF-72. Next base: position 31,681 of record JBPCIO010000157.1, on the reverse strand, counting down.
GGCTCGTCGAAGGAGTCGGGCGCGTCCAAAGACTCAGGCTCGTCCAGGGAGTCGGGCGCGTCGAAGGACTCAGGCTCGTCGAAGGAGTCGGGCTCCAAAAACTCGACTCCAAAGGAGACCAGCGCCTCGAGCAGCCCCCCCGCGCCGAAGTCGAGCGGCGGCCGTGGCTCCGACAAGAGCTAATCCGAGATTGCACGCCGCGGGCCAGTGCGAGCGCTCCTGCAGCGGGTAAGCCAGGCCGCGGTCACGGTCGACGGGCGGACCGTGGGTCGGATCGGCCGCGGCTGGCTGGTACTGCTCGGAGTAGCTCACGCGGACACACTCGCGACCGCAGGTACGCTCGCCGAAAAGGTTGTCGGATTGCGCTGTTTCGAGGATCAGGCGGGTAAGACCAATCTCGCCATCAAAGATGTCCAGGGAGCTGTGCTGCTGGTGAGCCAGTTCACGCTGTACGCCGACCTGAGCCGCGGCCGCCGTCCAGGTTTTACGCAGGCGGCCCCACCGGAAGTGGCCGACACCCTGGTGACCGCATTTGGGGCGGCCCTCGAACGCCACGGACTGAACGTGGAGCACGGCGAGTTCGGCGGGCACATGCAGGTGTCGCTGGTCAACGACGGCCCGTTCACCGTCTGGCTCGACTCGGACTAGGCGTATCGGGCGCCCTTTACGGGTGCGGACCTCAGTTGATATACAGGACGAGGCCCTGGCCGCGTTCGGCTGCGCGTTGGATGAGACTGCGCATTTCGCGGTAGTTGGTCGTCACGTACTCGACGCCGAAGCCATTGCTCCGCCAGTTGCCCGGATAGATCGCCTCCTGGTCAAAGGCGCTGAGGTCCACGCGCGCAGCGACGTCCTCGGGTTCGATCGGTCCCAGGGCGGCGGCAATGTGGCTGACCTGCCGACTGGTCAGAACCCGCGCCGGTCCGAAGCCCACGTCGACTTCGCCGACTGGCGTGCCCTCGGCCGCAAGGAAGTTCAACGGCTCGACCCCGCCGAGCCGCGAGCCAGTCAGGGCGTAGTGAATGGCGTGCCAGGCCTTGTTCAGAACCACCCGCTCACGGCTGTCGGCGTCTGCTCCATACAGGAAGCGAGTGATTTCTGAAGGATTAGCCAGCAGGCGTTCAATCTCGGAGTCTGAGGCGGGCCGAAGATTGCCGATCATCTTCATCCATGCGGCGGGTGTGTAGCAGCTGAAGCGTCCCCTGCGCGCGGGAATGCGCTTAAGCCAATATAGGCGACCACCGACCCAACTATGCTGCCATGCCCGGCCGGCGCGCCCATTAGTGCGGGGTGGACCCCGGCACGACCCCTGCTCAGGTTCGCCCGTCGCGGGTAACCTGCTCAGCCGTGGTGCCGCCGCGAGTGTTCAACACGCCGCTCGTCGCAGCGCTTGGCCTGATCGTATTCGGGCTGGCGGTCCTGGTCTGGCTCGTGCCTGCCGCGCCGATGACTGGCGACGGCCAGTACTACATCCAATTTGTGCGCAACAACCTACAGCACGGCGCGTCGAGCTGGCACGAACGGCGGATCCTTGGCCCATTGCTCGTGCGCGCGATGCCGCTGGATGCTCAGGCGGGCTTCTTCGTGTTGACCAACGTGTCGCTGGCGATTACCGGCCTGCTGACGTGGTTGTCTGCGCGCGAGATCGGTCGGGACGGATGGCGGGCTCTATGCGCAATTCCGCTGCTGTTTGGAACGTGGGTGGTGGCGCCCAACCTGCGTGAGTTCGGCCTGGTGGATCCCCTGGCGTGGGCGTTCGTGGCCGGAGCGTGGCTGGCAACGATCCGCCGCCAATGGTGGCTGGCGGCCGGTGTGGCGGCCATGGGTGTGCTGGCCAAGGAGATCGTGGTGCTGTCGGCGGTGGCTGCCGCGGCGGCGGCGTGGGATCGCAGACACGCCTGGGTAGCGGTGGGTGTGGCCGCGCCGGCGATGGTGGTGGCGGTAGCGCTGACGCTCGTGTTTCCTGGCTCTGGCACAGACGCGAGCGCCTATCTCGGAGACTGGGTGCGCAAAGGGCTTTTCTCGAATGGCGTCGGTCGGGCGGTGTTCTTGCTCTTCGCCTCGTACGGCGCGCTGTGGCTGCTTCTGCCTCGAGCCTGGGTTGTAGTTCTAGGGTCACCTGAGCACGTGCGGCGTGCGATGGCAGTGTTTTGGGTTGCTGCGCCTCTTTTACCGCTGGTGGGATCGCCGGAGCGCATGGAGGAGGCCATCTTCCCCGCCGTTGTCAGCGCTGCGCTTGTGGTGACGCGGACGTGGAGTCTGCTACTGGTGTGGGTGCTGGCAATCGCAAATCTGCTGTTCGTGGCGCGTGTGGGCGCCGACGCGCGACTGCCGACGGTGGTGGCCTGGGCCGGCCTGGCGGTAGCCTGCGGCCTGGCGATGTGCGCGTACGCCCCGCGGCGGCTCAGCCAGCGGCTCCAACAACGCGGCTAGGATCGACAGCACCCCGACTTGCGCCGTTTCCCTCGGCGAGCTGACCTTCCAAAAACCACGCTTCCGTTGACGTAATATCGACGTTCACCAGCACCCCCCCGAGCGGCCGGTCGCTCGCAAAATGGACCAACTTGTTGGTGCGTGTGCGTCCGTACCAGCGGCCCTTGGCCACCCCTTCGACCAGCACCTCCACGGTGCGACCGTGGTACCGGGCGTTGATCGCCGTCGCGACGCGCTTCTGGAGGGTCTCCACCGCGTGTAGCCGACGCCGCTTTTCCTCGCGCGGCACGTCGTCCAGCATCTCAGTGGCGGAGATCGTGCCGGGACGGGGCGAATACATCGCCACGTGCACCACGTCGAAACGAAACTCGTCCAGCATTCGCAGCGTGTTGCCGAACTCGGCCTCCGTCTCGCCGGGGAAGCCCACGATGATGTCGGTGGACAGACCAATATCGGGCACTCGACCACGCAGTTTGTCGATGAGCTGGCGGTAGTGGTCCACGACGTAGCCGCGCTTCATGCGGCGCAATACCTCGTCGTCGCCCGACTGGATAGGCAGGTTGACGTCCTCGCAGACCCTGGGCAGATCGGCTATGGCATCGATCAGGTCGCGCCCGAAATCGCCGGGGTAGCTGGTCAGGAAGCGAATCCGCTCCAGCCCCCGAACCTGGTCGTTCAGCTGGCGGAGCAGCTCGGACAGCAGCACCCGCGGCCGCAAATCGCGTCCGTACCGTTCGACGATCTGGCTGAGGAGCACGACCTCTTTGGTTCCGCGCTCGCAGAGATGGCGCACCTCGTCCAGGATGATGGCCGGGGGCCGGCTACGCTCGCCGCCACGGGTTGTGGGCACGATGCAGTAGGTGCACGACCGGTTGCAGCCCTGGTGAATCGTGACGCCCTCGGATATGCCGGGCAGGCGCACCGCCTGGTCTGGGTCGAAGCGGTACCGCTCAGACAGATCGAGCAGGTCGATCAGCCGATCGCGCACGGTCAGGTCCAGGCCAGGCTCGGCGACCAGATCGACGAACGGGTAGCGCTTGCGCCACTCCGGGATGTCGCTCACGCACCCGGCGACGACCACCTTCAGCGCGGGCCGGTCGCGCTTGAGTTGTTGCAGGGCGTGCAGTTGACCGTGCACGCGGTCCTCGGCGCCCTGACGCACGACGCACGAGTACAACACCACGATGTCCGCCGCGGCGGGCGTCTGGGCCGCGCTCAGCCCGTAACCCTGCAAGCTCTCCGCCAGCCGCCTCGAGTCGGCCACGTTCATCTGGCAGCCGATTGTCCAGATGTGGAAAGCACTCATGGCAGGGGAGCTAAGTATAGGAGACGATTCTTGCAGTCGCAGCGTTGCGGCCGCTGCGCCAGCTCCGGCTTCATCAGCGCCGCCTAGCGGTTCAAAGCGAACCAGGCTCCCGGTCGAAGCGATGCGATGCAAACACCAGTCGCAGTAGCGCTTCTATGGGAAAGGGCTTCGGCAGGTACGCGATGGGGTGGAACTCGTCCAGCCGACTCTGACTCACACGCACGGCTGACACCACGATCGTGGGGACGTCAATATTCCGGCGGCTCAGATCGCGTAGCACGTCCCAGCCCGTGCGGTCCGGCAGGTTGATGTCGAGCAGTATGAGGTCGGGCAGTTCGGAGTCCAGCGCCTGGAGTGCCTCGGCCACCGTTGCCGCCTCGCGGACCTGCAGTCCGCGGCCCGTCAGGTTGCGCTCAATCACACGCCGCAACGTCGTCTCGTCTTCGATGATCAGCACTCGCCGAGTCCGCCTGTCCACGTCGATCTCGGCAGGTGTGTTCCTGACGTGGACGCTCATGTTGACCTCCGTGGGTATATTCATGGGATCGTGCTAAGTATCGAGCCGCACGCGTCATGAATTGCTCAGCCGTGGTAGCCAATCGCTCAACATTTGCTCAACAGAGACACCTCAGACCAGAGCTACGTTGAGTTCTTCGCGAGTGAATCCGTCGGGCTATTGAGCGGATCCGTGAGACACTTGGCAGTGATTAACGTCCGGCCTGCCCCGCCGTTTCAGAGGCTCTGGCGCGGTCGCTTCGCCGGCTACGCGCTTGGGCTGTGCGCGGTGGGAGTAATGAGCGTCTTCATCGGAGTCGTGCTCGGGCAGGTCAACCTGGCCAACGCTTCGATGCTGTACCTGCTGGCCGTCATGGCAACAGCCGTCGGCTTCGGCCGTGGACCAGCCGTTTTCGCTGCAATCACCGCGTTCCTGGTTTTCGACTGGTTCTTCGTCGAGCCGCGGCACCAGTTCACGGTCAGCGATCCAGATGAATGGGTGTCGCTGCTGTTCTTCTTACTGACGGCGACGGTCACTGGCCAACTTGCCGCGGGCCAGCGTCAACGAGCCCGCGAGGCACAGCAGCGCGGGCGCGAGGCGCTCGCGCTGTATGACGTTGTCCGCCTGCTCGGCGAAGGCGACGTCGACACCGCGCTCGCATCCGTGGCTGAGCGGCTGCGGTGTGAGCTGAATCTTGCTGGTCTGGCGGTGCAGCTGTGGGGGCCAACGGGTGAAACCGCGCGCTTCGATTCCGGCGATACATCCGCGCTACTAGAGCTTGATGGCCGACCGACTGGTGCACCCAACGACGCGCATCTCGTCCCGGTGCGCGTTGGCGGCCGTCGCATCGGCGCCCTGCTGCTCGCCCACCAATCGGGTACGTTTGCCGAATCCGATGATCGCCTACTGTCGGCCGCGGCGGCGCAAATCGGACAGGCCGTCGAACGCCACCGACTGCACGAAGAAGCAACAGAGGCGGAGATCCTGCGGCGCACCGACCGGCTGCGCACCACGCTGCTGAACGCTGTGTCTCACGATTTGCGCACGCCGCTGGCCACGATCATGGCCTCAGCTGGCAGCCTGAGACAACAGGATGTGCCCTGGACCGAAGACGAGCGGCAAGCTTTTGCTCAGGCAATTGAGGAGGAAGCGGACCACCTGAATCGTCTGGTTGGCAACCTGCTCGACATCTCGCGCATCGAAGGTGGCAGCCTGAAGCCGCAGATGAGCTGGCACGATATCGGGTCGCTGATCGACGACGTTGTCGAGCGACTACGCCCGGTAACGAGGGGCCATCGCCTACGGGTCACGCTCCCCGAGCATCTGCCTCCGGTTTGGCTCGACCCGGTGGAAATCGGCCAGGTGCTGTACAATCTGGTCGAAAACGCTGCCAAGTACGCCCCGGCGGACACGGAGATCGCAGTCGAGGTTTGGCGTGATGGCGGTCTTGTTCGCGTTCAGGTCCTGGATCAAGGGCCTGGGATTCCGCCGGCCGCCATGCCGCACTTGTTCGACCCATTTTATCGTGTGATCGACGGCAAGCCGCGGCCACAGGGACTCGGCCTCGGTCTGGCGATTGTGAAGGGCCTGGTGCAGGCGCACGGTGGACGGGTGTGGGCTGAGAACCGGGCCAGCTCGGGCGCTCGGTTCACGTTTACGCTACCGGCGAGCCAGGCAGCTGCGGACGTCCAACCCGTCCTAGATGCGGCGAGCGCGAGCGCGTGACTCGCCCGACAGGCGCTCGAGTGCTCGTCGTAGACGACGAGCCCGCTATTCTCCGCGCCGTACAGGCCAATCTGCGCCGACACGATTTTCAGGTCGAGACCGCGAGTACTGCCCACGAGGCGCTGGAGGTGTTTGGGCGGGCGCATCCGGATCTGATCCTGCTCGACCTGAGCTTGCCGGACATGGACGGACTCGACGTCATTCGAGCCATCCGGACGCGAACCAGTACTCCCATCGTCGTGCTTTCAGCGCGAGAGGCTGAGCATGACAAGGTCGCTGCCCTGGATCTTGGTGCCGACGATTACCTGACCAAGCCGTTCGGAATCAACGAACTGTTGGCGCGCGTTCGAGTAGCACTGCGCCACGCGGCGGGTCCCCCTAGTGGAACCGAGTCCGTCGTCAAGCTGGGCCAGCTGGAGCTAAACCTCGAGCAGCGGCGCCTGGTGGCGACCGGCGTGGAGGTGCACCTCACGCCCACCGAGTGGGATCTGATGAAGCTATTTACGGCGTACCCTGACAAGGTGCTCACGGATCGCATGATTATGCAGGCCGTGTGGGGGGCGAGTTTTCACGCGCAGGCGCACTCGCTGCATGTCTATGTCGGCCGGTTGCGGAAGAAGCTTGAAGCGACACCTGGTGCGAAGCGGCATTTGCTGACGGAGACCGGAGTTGGCTACAGGTTCGTCACCGAAGGGCGGACAAGACCACTGGCTGAGTAAACGCGGGGAACCGCACTCGGCACCAGACATGGCCACCTGAGCCCCGGCGCTTATTTGGATTGCGGGGACGCCTTGCGGAAACCGTTGCCGGGACGGATGTCAGGCTGCTCGGGCCAGAAGATGCCTCGCGACCGTCGTATGCGGGGCGTTGCGGGCCAGCGCAGCCAGATCGAGCAGGACTGCGGTGTTGACAATTTTTTGAGTGAGTGGTCGGGCTTGTTGAGGGGTTATTGACCTGCTCGAACGCACACTGTGCAGGTGGCTGCGGAGGCCATCGGAATGAACCCACTACTCGTTCACCAGGTACATGAAGCCCTCGCCCCCCGGCAGCTACGTCGCTGCTCCGGGCTCCGATGCGAAGAGTCGCTACGCGTGGCCGCGGGAACACTCAGCCGTGCTCCATCAGATGAAATCACGGCTACCAGGGTCGTAGGAATTCTAGGCCCAGACGATCTACCCGCCTTCGAGGTGCTTGTCGCGGCCATCGCGCTGGAGTTTGGACTCGAAAGCAGCATGCGGACACATGTGGGCTCCTTCTCGGTCCGTTTCAGTCGTGAAGTCCGCCAGGGACGTTGACATGCTGGATGTGGTGTACGTAGCCGCTGTCGTCGCATTTTTCGCAGTTGCGCTGGGTTACGCCCGTGCGTGCGATCGTGGCATTGGAGTGAATTGATGCCCGTCGAATTGTTGGTGAGCGGGCTGGCCGCGGTACTGGTGCTGGTCTCCCTCGTGTACGCCTTGTTGCGCCCCGAGCATTTCTGAGAGGCCCCAGATGAGCATGCCGGGTCTTGTGCAGGTTGCGCTGTATATGCTGCTGATCTTCGCCTTCACCAAACCGCTTGGACTCCACTTATGGCGGGTCTTTTCTGGCGAGCGGACGGTGCTCGATCCGGTGTTCCGTCCGGTCGAGCGCCTCATGTATCGCCTGACGAACGTGAACACGGCCGCGGAGCAAGGCTGGGTCGGGTACGCATTCGCGCTATTGACCTTCAGCGCGGCCGGTGCACTGCTCACCTATGTCTTTCTGCGCTTCCAGAACGTGCTGCCGTTCAACCCCCAGGGGCTGGACAGCGTGGCGCCAGACCTGGCTTTCAACACCGCGGTGAGCTTCACTACGAACACGAACTGGCAGAGCTACGTGCCCGAAACGACGATGAGCTACTTCAGCCAGATGGCTGCGCTGGCCATCCACAACTGGACGTCAGCGGCGGCCGGCATTGCGACATCGGTCGCTCTCGTGCGCGGCCTAGCGCGTCGGTCGGGGCGGTCGCTCGGGAACTTCTGGGTCGACGTGGTCCGCGCCACGTTGTACGTGCTTCTGCCGATCTGCTTCGTGTACACGCTGATCCTGGTCTGGCAGGGCGTACCCCAGAACCTGAACGGGTACACCACTGCCACGACGATCGAAGGTGCTACCCAGACCATCGCTCAGGGGCCAATCGCGAGTCAGGAAGCGATCAAGATGCTCGGTACCAACGGCGGCGGGTTTCTGAATGCCAACTCAGCCCACCCGTTCGAGAATCCGACTCCGTTCAGCAACATGCTGGAGATGCTGTCCATCCTCGCCATCGGCTCGGCGTTGACGTACATGTTCGGCAAGATGGTCGGCGACACGCGCCAGGGCTGGGCGTTGTGGGCGGCCATGACAGTGTTGCTCCTGGCCGGTGTGGTTGTCGTGCTGCTCGTGGAGCAAGGCGGCAACCCATTGCTGAATGCACTCGGCGTCGATCAGGCTGTGTCGAACCTGCAGGCCGGCGGAAACTTCGAAGGCAAAGAAACACGGTTCGGGATCTCCGCTTCGGCGTTGTTCGTGGTCATCACCACGGCTGCCTCGTGCGGCGCCGTGAATGCGATGCACGACAGCTTGATACCCATCGCGGGCATGATTCCGATGCTGAACATTCAGCTCGGTGAAGTCATCTTCGGCGGCGTCGGCGCCGGCCTGTACGGGATCGTCATGTTCGCCATCCTGGCAGTGTTCATTGCGGGGCTGATGGTTGGGCGGACGCCTGAATACCTGGGCAAGAAGGTCGAGAGCTTCGAGATGAAGATGGCCATGCTGGCAGTCTTGATCCTGGCTGCCGACATCTTGCTCTTTGCGGCTGCCAGCAGTGTTGGTGATTGGGGGACCGCCGCCACCAACAATCCGGGGCCGCACGGATTCTCCGAGATTCTGTACGCCTTCACCTCGGCCACGGGAAACAATGGTTCGGCCTTCGCCGGGCTCGGCGCCAACACGCCGTACTACAATACCACGCTTGGCCTGGCGATGCTTATTGGCCGGTTTCTGATGATCGTGCCGCTGCTGGCGATCGCGGGCTCGATGGTCCGCAAGCAGCGCGTGCCGGCTGGACTGGGAACTTTCCCAACCTACGGCGCATTGTGGGTTGGACTGCTCATCGGCACGATTCTCATCGTCGGTGCGCTGACGTACTTCCCCGCACTGGCGCTCGGACCCATTGTCGATCAACTGCTATTGAACGCCGGCCGCGTCGCTTAGTGCGGTGGCCGCGAGAACCGCGAGGAAGCATATGCAAGAGCTAACGAGTTCCCGGTCGAGCCAGGCGCCCCAGATCACGGTGCCTGCGGGAGGCCGCGGTCCGACGCCGCCAACTCGCCGTACTCCGGACGTCGACGAAGCCAAAGAGCTTGCCGCGACTCGCAAGGCTGGTGGTGGCAGTATTTTCCAAAGCGCACACGTCCGGGCGGCGATTCGGGAATCATTCATCAAGTTGGATCCGCGGCTAGTCGCCAAGAATCCGGTTATGTTCGTGGTGGAGGTTGGCGCGCTCATCACGACCCTCGTCATGCTCCAGCAGATCGTGTCCCAAAGTGGAAACCTCGGGTTCACTTTGCAGATCAGCATGTGGCTGTGGTTCACCGTGGCCTTCGCCAACTTTGCCGAAGCCATGGCTGAGGCGCGCGGCAAAGCCCAAGCCGACACGCTTCGTCAGACGAAGAAGGAGACTCCCGCGCGGCGTCTGCGCAACGGGACGGAAGAGGCTTGCTCTTCGTCCGAGCTGCGCAAAGGTGAAGTGATTGTGGTTCGCGAGGGTGAGATCATCCCTGGCGACGGGGCTGTCCTCGAGGGCGTGGCCTACGTCAACGAAGCCGCGATCACCGGCGAGTCGGCACCAGTGCTGAAGGAGCCCGGGACCGATATTCGGTCGAGTGTTACGGGCGGTACGCAGGTGGTCAGCGACACGCTTCGTATAGAGATCAGCGCCGATCCTGGCGAGACGTTCCTGGACCGCATGATTGCGCTGGTTGAAGGGGCCGTGCGCCAGAAGACGCCGAATGAGATCGCCCTGTCGATCCTGCTGGCTGGTCTTACGATCGTCTTCCTACTGGCGGTGGCGACGCTCGAGCCCTTCGCCATCTACGCCGGCACGCCAGTGTCCACGGTCATCTTGATAGCGCTCCTGGTCTGCCTGATCCCGACGACGATCGGGGGCCTGCTTTCGGCAATCGGCATCGCTGGTATGGACCGCGTCACACGCTTCAATGTGCTGGCCATGTCTGGGCGAGCCGTCGAGGCCGCGGGTGACGTGGACGTGCTCCTGCTCGACAAGACGGGCACGATCACCTTCGGCAATCGGCTGGCCGCCGAGATCCTGCCGGTTGGCGGCGCAAACAAGCTGGACGCGCTGATTTGCGCGCGCCAGTCGAGTCTCGGCGACGACACGCCTGAGGGACGCAGCATCCAGGCCCTGGCCGAGCACCTCGGCGCGCCTAGTGCCGATGGTCTTGCGGGTGGCGCAGAGGTCTTTCCGTTCACGGCCGAGACACGCATGAGCGGCGTGCGCCAGGAGGGCCACCAGTACTTCAAGGGTGCCGCCGACGCCATTATCCGGGCCGCTGGTCTCGATGGTCAGCACCCGCCGGATATGGACGAGCACGTGGAGCGCATCTCGCGTCTTGGCGGAACGCCGCTGGCGCTGATGTTGGACAAACGAATCGTCGGTGTGATCTATCTGAAGGACACGGTCAAGCCCGGGATGCGTCAACGCTTTGACGAGTTCCGCCGCATGGGCATCAAGACGATCATGATAACCGGCGACAATCCGCTCACCGCGGCGACGATCGCCGACGAAGCGGGCGTCGACGACTTCGTCGCCCAGGCCAAGCCCGAGGACAAGATCCGCATCATTCGCTCGCAGCAGGCGGAAGGGCACCTGGTGGCGATGACCGGCGACGGCACGAACGACGCGCCCGCATTGGCCCAGGCCGATGTCGGACTGGCAATGAACTCGGGCACCTCGGCGGCCAAGGAAGCCGCCAACATGGTCGACCTGGACTCCAATCCCACAAAACTGATCGAGGTTGTCGCCATTGGGAAGCAACTGCTGATTACACGAGGCGCCATCACGACGTTTTCGGTAGCCAACGATGTCGCCAAGTATTTCGCCATTATCCCCGCGGCGTTCGTAGCGACCTATCCCGAGCTGAATGCGCTCAACGTTATGAAGCTCGCAACGCCCGAGAGCGCCATTCTCTCGGCTGTCATTTTCAACGCCTTGATCATCATCGCCCTGGTGCCATTGGCGCTGCGCGGTGTGGGCTATCGGCCGGCGCCGGCAGCCGAGTTACTCGGCCGCAATCTGCTGATCTACGGCGTCGGCGGCATCATCCTGCCATTCATTGGCATCAAGATGATCGACGTCATCGTGTCGGCGCTGCATCTCGCGTAAGGAGCCCCACGTCATGAGTACACGAACACTTGGTCTTGCGCGAGAGAGTCTCGCCGAACACATGCGCACGGCGGTGCTGATGGTGGTGCTGCTGACCGTGCTGCTTGGGATCGTCTATCCGCTCTTGATGACGGGCATCGCTCAGCTGGCCTTTCCCAATCAGGCGGGCGGCAGCCTGCTGCGCGACAGCTCCGGAGCCGTCATCGGGTCGTCGCTGCTGGCCCAAAATTTCAGCAACCCCGCGTACTTTCATCCGCGTCCCTCGACGGCTGGCAGCGATGGTTACGATGGTGCGGCATCCGGCGGATCAAATCTTAGCCCGACCAACCAGAAGCTGATTGATGCGGTCTCAAATCGCGCGGCCGCATATCGTGAGGAAAATGGTCTCGCAGTTGACGCGCTGGTGCCCGTCGATGCCGTTACCACCTCTGCCAGCGGGCTCGATCCTGACATCAGTCCCGCGAATGCGCTGCTGCAAGTTGCACGTGTAGCAATAGCGCGCAAGCTACCAGAAAGTCAGGTGCGCAGCATGGTCGACCAGTACACCCAGGGCCGCACCGTCGGGATCCTCGGCGAGCCGCGGGTCAACGTCCTCAAACTCAATCTCGCCCTGGACGGGCGCTAGGGCGGGAATGACACGCTCGGATGGGCGGCCGAGCGCTGATGAGATGCTCGAGCGCGTCCGCCGCGAAGCCGGCGGCGGCGCGCGGGGGCGTCATCGCGTCTACCTGGGCATAGCGCCCGGCGTCGGCAAGACCTACACCGCCCTCGAAGAGCTGCACCGGCGCAAGCAGCGGGGCACGGACGTGGTAATTGGGTTTCTTGAGACACACGGGCGGCCGAGGACCGCCGAGTTGGCCGCCACCCTAGAAGTTGTCCCCCGCAAGCGAATCGCGTACAAGGGTGTCACCGTCGACGAGATGGACTCCGACGCGCTCCGCCGGCGAAACCCGGACGTGGCACTGGTGGACGAACTTGCCCATACCAACGCGCCCGGTTCCAAGCACGCGAAGCGCTGGCAGGACGTCGAGGATCTGCTGGAGGCGGGCATTACGGTTATCAGCACGGTCAACATCCAGCACCTCGAGAGTCTGGCCGACATCGTCGAGAATATCACCGGAGTCCAGGTCCGAGAACGTGTACCGGATGGAGTGGTCGACGCAGCCGACGAAGTGGAGCTCATCGATATGTCGCCCAACGCGCTCCGCCAGCGCATGCGCCACGGCAACATTTATCCATTGGAGCGGGCGGAGCGTGCCCTCGAGCAGTTCTTCCGCGAAGGCAACCTGATTGCCCTTCGGGAAATGGCGCTGCGCAAAATGGCGCAGGCTTGCGAGGTGGAGCTCGAAGAGTACATGCAGCAGCAGGGCATCGACGCGGCCTGGTCGGCTGGCGAACGTGTCATGGTGTGCATTGACGATCAGCCCCAGGCGCAAAACCTGGTGCGCCGCGCCTGGCGGATGGCAGATCGCTACCACACAGAGCTGCTGGCGGTCATTGTCGAGACGCCGGGCTGGGCTTCGGCCTCACCCGAACAGAAGCGCGCCCTCGAAGAAAATCTTCGGTTCGCCGAAGACCTGGGGGCGAGTCCGGTACGCGTTCAGGCTACCGACGTGGCCAAAGCCCTGATGCAGATTGCGCATGAAAAGAACGTGGGCAGCATTGTCATTGGGCACTCGCGGCATGGCCGCTTGCACGAGATTGTGCGTGGGTCGATTGTCCACAAACTGCTCCGTCGCGCCGGCGACGTGGACGTCCACGTGGTCGCGGATCGCGACCCAGGCTAGTACCGACCGCAGCCGCGCGCACATATAATTTGTCCTTGCCTGAGTTCCAGCTCATTTCTGACTTTCAACCCACGGGGGATCAGCCGCAGGCCATTGACCAGTTGAGTCGCGGCCTCGAAGGCGGCCTCAAGCACCAGACACTGCTGGGTGTGACCGGGTCTGGCAAGACGTTCACGATGGCCAACGTGGTCCAGCAGATCCAACGGCCAACCCTGGTCATGGCTCACAACAAAACCCTGGCGGCGCAGCTGGCCTCAGAGTTCAAAGAGTTCTTCCCCAACAACGCGGTCGAGTATTTCGTTTCGTACTACGACTATTACCAGCCTGAGGCATACATTCCTCGCAGCGACACGTACATCGAGAAGGACACGCTGGTCAACGAGGACATCGAGCGCTTGCGGCACTCGGCAATGCAGTCGCTGCTCACCAGACGCGACACGTTGGTGGTGGCTTCGGTGTCGTGCATCTACGGATTAGGTGATCCAGAGGAGTATGGCCAGAACAGCGTGAGTCTGCGCGTCGGCGAGACCTATAAGCGCGACAAGGTGCTGCGCCGCCTCACGGACATCTACTACGAACGGAATGACTACGACTTGTCGGCAGGCAAGTTCCGGGTGCGCGGCGACACGCTGGAAGTGCATCCGTCGTCACAGGAGATCGTGGTCCGTATCTCGTTCTGGGGCGACGACGTGGAACGCATCACCGAGGTGGACCCGCTCACGGGCGAAGTCTTGGCCGATCGATCCAGCGTCGATATCTATCCGGCGCGCTACTTCGTCACCAGCCGTTTGAAGTTGGAGGCCGCCCTGCACGACATCGCAGCCGAGATGGAAGAGCAGGTGAAGTTGTTCGAGGAGCAGGACAAACTGCTCGAGGCGCAGCGCCTGCGTCAGCGGACTCAGTACGACATCGAGATGCTGTCTGAGACGGGCTTTTGTTCTGGAGTCGAGAATTACTCACGACACCTGTCGCGCCGCGAACCGGGCAGCACCCCGTGGACATTGATCGACTATTTTCCAGACGACTTCCTGTGTTTTGTGGACGAGTCGCACATGAGCATCCCGCAGGTGCGCGGCATGTTCAACGGTGACCGCGCGCGCAAGGATGTGCTTGTCGAATTCGGATTCCGGCTGCCCTCGGCGCTGGACAATCGACCCCTGATGTTCCACGAGTACGAAGCCAGGTTGGGCCAGACGATCTACGTGTCGGCAACCCCCGGTCCGTACGAACTGTCGGTGAGCCGTGTGGACGGAAGCGCCGCGCAGCCCGTTTCGACCTTTCTGATTCCAGATTGGGAGCGGCGAATCCCGGACGGAGGAACGGAAAGCGAAGCCCCCCCAAGCACGGTGCGGGTACATGGCGCCGAGCAATTGATCCGCCCGACGGGCCTCCTGGACCCCGAAATCGAGGTCAAGCCGACTCGCGGCCAGATCGACGATCTCATGGATCAGATCGCTCGGCGCACCGCGCGCGGGGAGCGGGTCCTGGTGACCACGTTGACCAAACGTATGGCCGAAGACCTGGCCGATTTTCTGCGCGAGGCGAGCGTCAAAGTCCACTATCTGCACTCGGAGGTCGACACACTGGAGCGAGTCGAAATCCTCAGGGATTTGCGACTTGGCGTATACGACGTGGTGGTTGGCATCAACCTGTTGCGTGAGGGGCTTGACCTGCCGGAGGTGTCCCTGGTGGCCATCCTCGACGCGGACAAAGAGGGCTACCTGCGCTCGAACAGCTCGCTGATCCAGACAATTGGGCGGGCGGCGCGGCATGTGGACGGGCACGTCATCATGTACGCCGACCGGCTGACCGACAGCATGCGGCGGGCAATCGACGAGACGTACCGCCGACGAGCCAAGCAGCAGGCCAACAATGAGGCGAACGGGGTCACGCCGGCCGGCATCCACAAAGCCATCCGAGATATCACCGAGCGCGTCAAGGCGGTGGCCCTGGCGCACACCGAGACCGCCGGAGCGACCCGCGCAGCCGACCTGCCCAAAGACGAAATCTATCGTCTGATCAAGGACCTCGAAGGCCAGATGAAGGAAGCCGCGCGGGCCCTCGAGTTCGAGCGGGCCGCACTCCTGCGCGACCAGGTCGTCGAGCTCCGCCGCACCCTGGCCGTCGACGAGCCCGACCGAATCGTCCCGCGCGAGTTCGTCCGCGCCCGATAAGGAAATAAAATTCACGCAATGCCGTGTTCCTCAACGCGTAGGTCGTGAGCTACTCGGGGCGTAGGAATTCGAAACGAGTTTTTTCATTAAGTCGTGGGCTGCGGCCCCCTCCCCAGGGCTTCTCGCCCTGGACCTCGCGCAATGAATGCTCGCGACACCCTCCTGAACAACGACTTTCCGGGTCGCACCTTCGGGCACCGTCTCCAGTTCAGCAGCGGGGCCGGCGTTCTTGGCACGTACGTGCGCCTGGGGCGCGGCAGCGGGCGGTTGTGGGAGTTGTGTTACGAATTCACCTGGACGCGAGGTCCAGGGCGAGAAGCCCTGGGGAGGGGGCCGCAGCCCACGACTCAATGAAAACTCGTTTCGAATTCCTACGCTCCGAGTAGCTCACGACTACAGGAACAAACTCGTTGCGAATTCATACCTAACGGGTAGGTCTGGGCGATACTAGAGCAGCATTGCCGGCATGGAACATCTGTTCCCGATGTAGGCTCTGTCAAGCAAGAATGCATGCCTCTGGATAGGATCGAGATCCGCGGCGCGCGGCAGCACAACCTCAAGAATATTGACCTCGTCCTCCCGCGCGACAAGCTGGTGGTCATTACTGGCCTCTCGGGCAGCGGCAAATCCTCGCTCGCCTTCGACACCATCTATGCCGAGGGCCAGCGGCGCTACGTCGAATCCTTATCGTCCTACGCCCGCCAGTTCCTGGGCCAGATGGATAAACCAGACGTCGAGTACATCTCGGGTCTGTCGCCCGCGATTTCCATCGATCAGAAGGGCGCCAGCCACAACCCGCGGTCGACGGTCGGCACGGTCACCGAGATTTACGACTATTTGCGGCTCCTGTTCGCTCGTGTCGGGCGCCCGCACTGTCCGAAGTGCCACCGGCCGATTCAGCAGCAGACGTCGGAGCAGATTATCGACGCCGTACTCGACATGCCGCAGGGCGCCCGCATCATGGTCCTGGCGCCGCTCGTCGAAAGCCGCAAGGGCGAGTTCCAGTCGGTCTTCGACGATGTGCGAAAGGCAGGTTTTGTGCGGGTTCGGCTCGACGGCGAGATACGCGACCTGTCTGAGAAGATTGACCTCGAAAAGCAGAAGAAGCACTCGATCGCGGTGGTCGTCGATCGCCTGGTCGTCTCGCGAGAGGCCGAAGACAAGTCGCGTATCGCCGACTCGGTCGAACAGGCTCTCCGGCTTGGCTCGGGGCAGGTGATCATCAGCGAGCCGGCGGCGGCGGGCTCGGCTGATCGCCTGTATTCAGAGAGCTTCGCGTGTCCCTATGACGGGACCTCGCTGCCGGCCCTCGAGCCGAGAAGCTTTTCCTTCAACACGCCGCACGGGGCGTGTCCGACCTGCACCGGGCTGGGCACACGCCTGGAGGTCGACCCCGATCTCGTTCTGGCCAACAAGGACCTGAGCCTGGCCCAGGGCGCGATCGCCGCCTGGGGCAAGGCCGGTTGGAACGGGAACTCGTATTACCGATCATTGCTCGAGTCCGTCTCGAAACACTACGGCTTTTCGATGACCACTTCCATTCGCGATTTGAAGCCGGAGCACCTCGAGAAAATCCTGTACGGCTCGGGAACCGAACGCATCGTGCTCACCTACGCTGGCAAGAGTGGCCGCAGCCGCGAATACCGCGCCCAGTATGAAGGCATCGTGCCCAACATCGAACGGCGGTTCAAAGAGACAGACAGCGAGTGGGTGCGTGAAGAGCTCACCAAGTACATGGCGCCGCGACCTTGCCCGACCTGCAAAGGCGCGCGCCTGAAGCCCGAAGTCCTGGCGGTAACCATCGCCGGGCGGAACATCCGCGAGATCGTGAACTACTCGGTGCTTCAGGCGCGCGACTTCTTCGGCGCCCTGGAGGAGCGGATGCCATTCGGACCCAGCCCTGAACCTGCGCGCCGAAACGGCGCCACGAAAAGCGCACCCAGGCAGACGACACGCTCAGGGCGAGGCAGCCCGGTCGCGCTGATCGACCCGTACGTGGACGAGCGGGGCCTCACGCTTACCGACCGGGAGTTCGCGATCGGCCGCCAGATCTTGAAGGAGATCCGGGAGCGGCTCCGCTTCCTGGTCGACGTCGGTCTCGACTATCTCACGCTGAGCCGGACGGCGGCTAAGCTTTCGGGTGGCGAGGCCCAGCGCATTCGGCTGGCGACTCAGATCGGCTCAGGTCTGACCGGAGTGCTGTACATCCTCGATGAGCCGAGCATTGGCCTGCATCAGCGCGACAACGAACGGCTCATTCGAACACTCAAGCGCCTGCGCGACCTAGGCAACACCCTGATCGTCGTCGAGCACGACGAGGAGACCATGCGCGCGGCGGACTGGATCGTCGACATGGGTCCGGGCGCGGGGGAGCACGGCGGACGGGTCGTGGCTGAAGGAACGATCGAGCGCATCATGGCTGACTCGACGTCGCTGACCGGGCAATTTCTGAGCGGTATTCGCGGCGTTCCCGTCCCGCTTGAACGGCGCACTGGCAATCACAAGTGGGTGCGCATCGTCGGCGCCCGCGAAAACAACCTCAAGGACATCACCGCGGAGATCCCGCTGGGGCGCCTTGTGTGCATCACCGGCGTGTCGGGCTCAGGCAAATCCTCGCTGGTGACCAATACCCTGTTTCCAGCCCTGTCACAGCGATTGTTCAAGTCGCGGGATGCGGCTGGCGCTCACGAGAGTATCGAGGGATTGGAACACCTGGATAAGGTGATCGAGATCGACCAGTCGCCGATCGGCCGTACGCCGCGCTCCAACCCGGCCACCTACGTCGGGCTGTTCACGCCGATGCGCGATCTGTTCTCGCAGGTGCCGGAGTCGCGGGTGCGGGGCTATCAGCCAGGCCGGTTCTCGTTCAACGTCAAGGGTGGCCGCTGCGAGGCCTGCCAGGGCGACGGCATCCTGAAGATCGAGATGCAGTTCCTGCCTGACGTGTATGTGCCGTGCGAGGTGTGTCACGGCAAGCGCTACAACCGCGAAACGCTCGAGATCAAGTTCAAGGGGTTTTCGATTGCCGACGTGCTCGAGATGACGGTTGAAGAAGCACTGGCCGTGTTTGAAAACATGCCCTCTATCGCCGTCAAGCTGCGGACGCTGTTTGAGGTCGGCCTGGGCTACATCCATCTGGGCCAGCCGGCCACCACGCTGTCAGGTGGCGAAGCGCAGCGCGTGAAGCTGTCGACCGAGTTGTCGCGGCGAGCGACCGGTCGCACCATGTATATCCTCGACGAACCCACGACCGGCCTCCACTTCGCGGACGTCGAACACTTGCTGGCGCTGCTCGGGCGGCTGGTGGACGCCGGCAACACGGTCGTGGGGATCGAGCACAACCTGGACGTGATCAAGACCGCAGATTGGGTCATCGACCTTGGGCCTGAAGGCGGGGACGCTGGCGGCGAGATCATCGCCACGGGCAGCCCAGAAGTCGTGGCCGCCAATCCGGCCAGCTACACCGGCCAGCACCTCAAGTCACTTCTCACGCCTACCCAGACGGGCCGGCCGATGGCGAGCGTCGGCACCTAAAGCGCAGCCGCGCCACGCCCTGCCAACAGACTGGCCTGCCGCCCCAGACGGGCCGGCCTCTGGCGAGCGTCGGCACCTGAAGCGCAGCCGCGCCACGTCCTGCCCAAAGGCTTGGCCTGCCGCCTGAGCCGCTTCCTCGGGATGTCTCCCTCGAGCGTAGCTGAAGACTTCGCCCGCCGCTGCGCGGCTACGTGCGCTTTCTATAAAGCGGGAAGGAATCCCGAGGGAGCGACTCAGTGGGTGAATCCGTCCTGTTGCCCGGTGGGGCACGGACGAGAGTCTTGCCTGACGCGGCCCGCGGCACCCGCGGACGGGCTGACCGAGGCGATACAGGCGCGTTGGTGGGCGCTAGCTGCGCAAGAGCTCGAGAAAGGGCGCGTTGGTGCGGCACTAGCTGCGCAAGAGCTCGAGAAAGCGCGCGTTGGTGCGGCACTAGCTGCGGAAGAGCTCAAGCAACCGCTGGTGGTGCGGCGCTAGGCGCGCAAGAGCTCGAGAAAGCGCTCGCCGTAACGCGCAAGCTTGGCGGGGCCGATGCCGGGGATGGCCAGCAGATCGCGCTCGGTCCTGGGCACGGTGCGCGCCATGTGGCGCAGCACCGCGTCGCTGAAGACGATGTAGGCCGGCACGTTTTCGGCATCGGCGATGCGCCGCCTCAGCGCGCGCAGGCGATCGAACACTTCGGGATCGGCGTCCGCGTCCTGGTCTCTGCGTGTGTCGGCCGTCCGCCAGGACGGCGTTCGCCACGACGGCTCGGCTTCCCGTCGAGCGGCGCGCACGGGTCGAGCGAATGCCTCGTCCAGCGTTAGTCCGAGGCACGTGTCGCAGGCGTTATTGCAAGCTGAGATGCTCTCGTCGAAGTACCCAACCAGCGCCTGGTGACGACAGCCGCTCCGCTCGAGCAGATTGAACAGGCCTACGGTGCGCGCGCGGGTCTCAGCGCGCAGCTCGGGGTCCTCGATCTCCTCCAGGAAGCGATCGTAGTTGAGGACGTCGACCCACGAGTAAAAGGCCACGCAGTCACTTGACAAGCCGTCGCGTCCGGCGCGCCCGATTTCCTGGTACCAGGCTTCAATGCTGCGCGGCATATCCCGATGCACCACGAAGCGCACATTGCTCTTGTCGATGCCCATCCCAAACGCAACCGTGGCCACCACCACGCCCACCGCGTCGCGGGCAAACGCGTCCTGGTTGTGCGAGCGTGTGCGTTCGTCCAGACCGGCGTGGTATGGCTTTGCCTTCAGGCCTTGCGCACACAGCCACTCGGTGGTGCTGTCGACATCGCGGCGTGTGGCGCAATAAATGATGCCGCTCTCGTCGACGTGGCTGCGGATCACCGCCAGCATGTCCTTGCGCGTGTTTCGGCCGCCGCCCTTCTTCTGGGCGATGATGCGTAGGTTGGGCCGGTAGAACGAGCCTTTGTAGCCAGCCGGCTTGCGCATGCCCAAGGAGCGGACGATGTCCAGGGCGACTCGCCGCGTGGCGGTAGCCGTGAGCGCCAGGACGGGAATGTCGCCGAGCTGGCCCTTGAGATCGCGGAGCTGGCGATAGGCAGGACGGAAATCGTGGCCCCAGTGGCTGATGCAGTGGGCTTCGTCGACGACCACCAGTCGGATTGGACAGTCGGCGATGAAGCTCCTCAACCCCTGCCGCAGGGCCTCCGGCGCGACGTACAACAGCTCCAATTCGCCGCGGCGGAGCTGCCTGAGCCGCTGCGTACGCTCGGTTTCGTCGAGCGTGGAGTTGAACAGCGCGGCGCGAAAGCCGAGCCGCTCCAGCGCATCCACCTGGTCCTTCATCAAGGAGATGAGCGGGGAAACCACTAGTACCGTGCCTTCGAGCAGCTTGGCTGGGATCTGAAATGTCAGCGACTTTCCAGCGCCAGTCGGCATCAGGCCGATGCAGTCGCGACCAGCCAGCACTGCGTCGATGATCTCGCGCTGTCCGGGCCGGAACGTCTGGTAGCCGAAGAGCGATTCGAGCACCTGCTGGGGATCGGCTCCGCCGGGAAGGGCTACCTGCACGGGTCGACTTTACCGGAGCGGCGCAGGCTGGCCGGTTAGAATCCCCGAAAGCCGAAGACAACCGGCTGCAAGGAAGAGCATGAACCCATTCCAGCGTTATCTGCTCGACGAGTTTGTCGAGGATTACAAGACGGGCGAGATGAGCCGCCGCGATTTCGTGATGAAGGTCATTGGCGTCAGTGGCGGGCTGGCCGCGGCCCTGGGGCTGTTCAGTTCCGTAGGCCTTTCGGCAGCCGAGATCGCCGCTGCGCAGGCTGCTCCACGAGTGATGCAGGCTGGGCCGGACCCGGTCACCATCTCGCCAGATGACGCGTCGATCAGCGTGATGGATGTCCACTTCCCGACCAGTGACGGCTCGACGCTGTTGGGCTACATGGCCGTGCCGTCCACGCCAGGTACGTACGCCGGCATCGTCGTGATCCATGAAAACCGCGGCCTCCTCGAGCACCACAAGGACGTTGTGCGTCGGTACGCCAAGGCTGGCTTTGCGGCCGTCGCGCCCGACCTGGTTTCCCGCGAGGGCGGCACAGACAACGCCAATCCTGACGACGTCCCGGGCATACTCGCCACTGCCGACCCGCAGCGCCATTCCGATGACTCCACCGCTGCTGGCGCATTCTTGCAGCAGCAGGATGGCGTGCGTTCGGACGCCCACGGCATCACCGGATTCTGCTTCGGTGGCGGCGTGGTGTGGCGGACCATTGGGCAGGATTTGACGATTGCAGCGGCTGTTCCGTTTTACGGGCCGCCCCCACCGCTGGATGCGCTGGCGCATACGCATGCCGCGGCGCTCGGCATATACGCTGAGCTTGATACGGGGATCACCGGCAGCGCCCCGGCGGTCCAAGCGGCTCTGGCGTCGGCTGGCGTGCCGCACGACTTCAAGGTGTATCCAGGCGCGAACCACGCATTCTTCAATGACACGGGGCGGAGCTACGATAAAGCGGCCGCGACGGACGCCTGGGCCCGCGCCGTGGCCTGGTTCCGCGAGTACCTGCCGGCAGGGTAACCATCTCGGTTGCCCTGGCGTCTGGCAGGCTTGCCGCGCTGGTCGGGCCGACGGGCGTCGGCAAGACCGCGCTGGCGATCGCGTTGGCTGACCACCTTCCGATTGAGGTGGTCTCGGCTGACTCGCGGGCGGTGTACCGCTGGATGGACATTGGCACAGCCAAGCCTGGCCTCGGCGACCGGCTACACGTTCCGCACCATCTGATCGACGTGGTCGATCCTGACCAACCGTACTCCCTGGCGTTCTACCAGCGGCACGCGCTGGAGGCTGTGGCTCGGATTGGAGCGCGTGGGCGCATGCCACTGCTGGTCGGCGGCGCCGGGTTATACGTAAGCGCGGTGTGCGATGAGCTGGCCATGCCCGACGTGCCGCCCGATCCTGTCTTTCGGGCTGCGATGGAGGCGCGTGCTCAGGCAGACGGGTGGCAAGCGCTGCGCGCGGACCTGGAACGCGTCGACCCACCCAGCGCCGGGCGGATTGACCCGAAGAACGTGCGGCGTGTCATCCGCGCGCTCGAGGTCCACCACGTGACGGGCAGGCCATTTTCGACCTGGCAAGCACCGGCCCCCGCCGCGGCACTGGAATGCGTGCTGATTGGCTTGCGTCTCGAGCGTCAGGCGCTCTTTGCGCATCTCGATCGGCGGATCGACGCGTGGATCGAGGGCGGGTTTGTAGACGAAGTGCGAGGATTGCTCGGCCGCGGCTATGCAGCCACGCTGCCGTCGATGAGCGGAATCGGTTACCGAGAGATGGCGCAGGTGGTGCAAGCGGAGCTAGATCTGCCCACGGCGGTAGCCCGGTTCAAACACGCTACCCACCAGTACGCCAAGCGTCAGATGACCTGGTTTCGTCGGGATCAGCGTATCGTCTGGTTAGACGCGGCCAGCGTCACCCCAGAACACGTTCTCGAGCTACTCAGGACCGCTGGCGGGGCGCAGTGAGTCGCTACTGCCACGCGCCAAGGACGTCGATTGAACGACGCTCATCAGTCCACAACGGCCCTCCCCCTGGGAGCTCCCGACAAGCTCGCCCGCCGCTACGCGGCTGCGTACGGGTTCATACAACTGGAGGGGTTGGCCGGCCGCGTGGCGGCGGGCCAGGCACACCTCAGTCGGCGCGCCTGCTGTTGAGGTAGCGGGCCGCGAAGATGGCTGCTGAGGCGCCGTCGCCGGCGGCGGAGATGAGCTGGCCAGACGAGCCCTGGCGGATGTCGCCGGCGGCGTAGACGCCCGCTACGGACGACTGCAGGTGCGCATCCACGATCATGTGCCCGGTGGGGTCAAGATCGACCACGCCCCGCACGAAGCCAGTATTTGGCTCCAGGCCGACGAAGATGAACACGCCGGCAACCTCCTGCTCCCGTGTCACACCGCCGCTGCGCAGCCGAACCGAAGCGACGCTGCCAGTTCCGCAGATCTCCACGATTTCCGTGTCGAACACTGTCGCCACGTTCGATCTGGCCTGGATGCGCTCGATAGCCGCGTGCTGGGCGCGTGAAAAATCGGGTCCGCGATGGACGACCAGGACACGCGCAACCGAGGCCGCGAGCACAGCGGCTTCGTCAAGCGCTGAGTCGCCACCGCCCACCACGCACACCTCCTTGCCCACGAAGACCGGCGCGTCGCACGAAGCGCAGTGAGCAACAACCTTACCCAGGAACTCGGCTTCGCCTGGGATGCCAAGCGATCGCAGCGCCGAGCCAGCCGCGACGACGACCGCTCTCGCGGTCAGGTCTGCACCCTCGCAGTGCAGGACCCGCCGCTCGCCCACGACTTCGAGCCCCGTCGCGGTATCCATGCTGAATTCGGCACCGGCGGCCTCGGCTTGCTCCTGGACCAGGGGGCCGAGATCGAAGCCAGCGATGCCCTCGGGGAACCCAGGATAGTTTTCGATCTTCTCGACGTTCAGCACCTGTCCGCCAGGCGCCATGTGCTCGACGATCATTGTCCGCAGGCCGATTCGTGCGGCATACAGGCCAGCGGTCAGCCCAGCCAGCCCGGCGCCTACGATCACTACATCGAAGTCTTCTGCCACAGTCATTACATAGCAGAGTCCCGACCTACAATGTCTGGGTCATGGCAGTACAAGAGCAGATTCCGCTTCGCCTCGTCGGCAAGCGATTTCGGCGGGCCGACGCGCCCGAGCGTTTGACGGGTGCGGTGCGCTATACGGGCGATCTCGTGTTGCCAGGCTTGCTGTACGGCCGATTGGTACGTAGCCCACACGCATCAGCGCGCATCATGTCGGTCGACAAGCAGGCCGCTCTGGCGACGCCTGGCGTCGTCGCCGTGCTGACCGCGCAGGACTTGCCGGTACGCAACCTGCGCGAGGCGGTCGAGAACCGAACCATCATGCTCGCGTTCGAACGCGCGATGTATGTCGGTCAGCCGGTGGCGGTCGTTCTGGCCGAGAGTGAAGCCGCCGCGGAAGATGGCGTAGAGGGAGTTCAGGTCGAATACGACGTCCTCGAGCCGTCCGTCGAGCCGTTGGCGGCGATGCGTTCGGAGGCGGCCGTAGTCCGCGTGCGCAGCAACGGCAACGATGAGGAGCTGGCCATGCACGGAGCGGCCGGCGGGGGGAGCGAGAAGGAACAACTCCAGGCGCCGAACGTGGCCAGCCATCAGCGATACCACCGCGGCGATGTCGAGCAAGCCTTCCGCGAAGCGGATGTCGTCGTCGAGCGTGAGTACCGCACGCCCTGGGTGCACCAGAGCTACATGGAGCCGCAGGTATGTGCGGCGACGGTCGATCCCCTTGGCGGCGTCGTGGTGTATGCGTGCACTCAGGCGATGTTCCGCACCCGTGACACGGTGGCCGCGGTACTTGGCAAGTCGCCGTCACAGGTGCGCGTCTACGCCATGCCGGTTGGGGGCGGCTTCGGCGGGAAGTTTGGACTCATCGAGCCGACCGTCGCCGCTTGCGCTGTAGCGACTGGCCGCCCGGTTCGCCTGGCGTTCACCCGTGTCGAGGATTTCGGCGCGGCCAGTCCGGCGCCGTCCTCCATTTTTCGGGTCAAGGCTGCAGCGCTGAAGGACGGGACGTTCACCGCCTTGAAGGCCGAGGTGTTCTTCGACGCGGGCGCGAAAGCGGGGGCCCCCACCGCGCACGCCGCGCTGTGTCTGGCGGTGTTCTCTCGGTGGCAAAACCTGGATATCGACGCGACGGAAATCGTCACGCACAAGACGCCCACAGGCGCCTACCGCGCACCCGGGTTGCCCCAGGCCATGTTCGCGTCCGAAAGCATGGTCGACGAGCTTTCGCGAGCCCTTCAGATCGACCCCATCGCCCTGCGACGGAAGAACGCTGCCCGCGGCGGCGATATCCGCCCTGACGGCACGCCCTGGCCGCCGATCGGGCTGGCCGAGTGTATCGACCGGGCTGAGCCGATCTATCGCGCTGAGCTGGCGGCGGCGGGACCAAACGAAGGTGTTGGCGTGGCGCTGGGTGGTTGGTTCGGCGGTACAGAGCCAGCTTCGGCCTTGTGCCGACTGGAATCAGACGGGACGCTGAAGGTGTCGATCGGCTCGGTCGATCTGTCGGGGACCAACAATGGCTTGCAGATCATTGCGGCAGAAGCGTTCGGCATGGACACCGTCGAGGAGGTCCGCATCAGCACCGTAGATACGGATTCAGCGCCCTATTCAGGCGCAACGGGCGGGAGCAAGACCATCTACACGATGGGACCGGCAGTGCAGAAGGCGGCTCAAGAAGCCCGCGAACGGGTACTCAAGATTGCCGCTGCCGAACTCGAGGCGTCCGTCGAGGACCTCGAGCTGGTTCACGGAGAGGTCCACGTCAAAGGCGTACCCGGCAAGGTCAAGACGCTGCGTGAGATCTATAAGCTGAGCGCTTCTTTCGGCGCCAAATATGAGCCGGTGCTCGGCAAGGGCGAATCGGCGATCACCCAGCGCAGCCCGGGCACGGTTGTCCACATCGCCCGCGTGCGCGTCGACCCCGAAACGGGGCGTGTCGATCCGCTGCGGTACGTGGTCGTCCAGGATGTCGGGCGAGCCATCAATCCAGCTACGGTCGAAGAGCAGATTCACGGTGGCGGAGCTCAGGGCGTGGGCTGGGCGATGTACGAAGAGATAGTTCACGACGAGTCCGGCGCGCCGATCACGGCCAGCTTCATGGACTACACCGTGGCCAAGGCGCGCCAGATTCCGGAGCTCGAGGCCGTGCTGGTCGAAGTTCCTTCACCCATCGGACCATACGGCGCCAAGCCAGTCGGCGAGCCGCCGGTGATTCCAGGTGGCGGTGTGATCGCCAACGCGGTCTTCGCCGCCGTCGGCGCGCGGGTGACGGAGTTGCCTCTGACGCCCGAGCGGGTCCGCAGGGCGATGGATCTGCACCACGCCCGGTGACCAGCGTTTGCCTCGAAGTCGGGAAGCAACGCGTGTTTGCTAGTGCGCTGGATTGGCCCGGCTGGTCTCGGGCCGGTCGGGACCAGGACAAGGCGCTCGAGGCACTGGCTACTGCCGGCCCACGCTATGCGATGGTGGCGAGTGTGGCGGGCGTGCCCTTTCCGGCCGCCCAAGCGTTTGAGGTTGTGGAGCGACTGCCAGGATCCGGGTCGACCGAGTTTGGCGTTCCGGGCGCAATTGGCGCGCGCGACCTCGAACCTCTGGACGCGGCTGAGGCGGAACGAATGTGCACCCTTGTGCAAGCGTGCTGGGCCGTGTTCGATAGCATCGTCGCTGGCTCGCCAGCGGAGTTGCGCAAGGGTCCACGTGGGGGTGGGCGCGATCGCGACAAGATTGTCGAGCACGTCCTTATGGCTGAGGTGGCGTACGCCGTCAAGCTGGGCCTTCGGCTCAGCCCGGTGAAGTACGGCGATGCGGCCGCGGTTTCGACATTTCGGCAGACCGTGGTCGAGACGCTGCAGTGCCCCGTCGCGCCCGACACTTCACCGCCCAAAGGCCGCTGGCCAGCCCGCTACGCTGCCCGTCGCATAGCCTGGCACGTGCTTGATCACGGGTGGGAGATCGAGGATCGGGCCTCAGCGTGAGCCGACTGCTACGGGGAAGCTGACCACGGCCTCTTTGCCCGACACTGCCGAACGAGCGTAGACGAACAGCGTGTGGCCGCCGCCGACGTGACTCAAGTCCGCGTTCACGGTGAAGCCCGTCACTCCAGGTTGTCCAAGAATGGCGCTGCCAACCAGTTGTCCACCAGCATCGCGATCGTCGACGAAAACCGAGACACGATCGATTCCAGGACCTGAGCTCGCGGTGCGATCGAAGGCCTGGCCTTGCATGACGTACTTCCCACGCGGGAGCAGGTCGCCGGGCTGCGGATTGCCGACGCTCAACACGAGGCTCGCGCCGGGCTGGGTAGTCGCTGGGAGCAGGGCCGGAGGCGGCGGGGCTGTGGACGGAGTCGCCCCTGCCGCGGCAGCTGGCGCCGCAGGCGCGGTCGCAGCCTGTAGCGGTGCGGGTGCTTCGAGCGCCGAGGGAACCAGCGCCATCACCGCCGAGGTCACCGTCGGCGCTTCGGCCAGGGGGCGGCTCGCCACGTTGGTTTCCACCAGCAGGATGGGATACCCAACCGACTGGAAGCCGGGCGGGTCCGACGGCTGCGCAACGCGCGTCGGCGGCAACGGCACCTCCCAGCCGGCGTCGGTGCGATCCGCGACCGCGGTGAACCCCAGCGGGTCCACCAGTTGCGCCGAGCTGCCAGCGGCCTCCACACGCACACTCGGCGGCCCGTTGGCGGTGCGCCAGAGCACCTGCACCCGCGAGCGCTGGCCGGGATCGTCGAACACGATACGGGTGACCGGCCAGCCGTCGGCGGTGACGGCGCCGAGGGGCGCAAGTCGCGCACTCACGCCCGGCTGCGAGAGATATTGACTGGCGACCTGGAATGCTAGAAAAGCCGGCCGGCTCGTGCCGTCGGCTCGCACCAGCCCCCAGCGGTCGAAGATGCCGCTGTTGGGGTCATGGTCGACCATGCTGTACCAACCAATGCGCGCGTATCCAGCGGCGCGCGCGAGAGCGACGGCCTGGATCAAGAACGCCGCCTGCTCGTCGGTCGTGATCCGCCCCGACGCCAGGTCCGGCGTGGTCGCATCGTTGTAGACCGGGCAGTTTGTTTCCGTGAGCCATATCGGTCGCTGGAGTTGATAGCGGGCCAGGATCGCCGCGTACACGCCGTACACCCGGTAGACTGCGTCCAGCGAGCAGTACAGGTTCACACCGACCGCATCAAAGTAGTAGCCGTGAGCGGGCGCATCGCGATCGGCATTGGCTTCTTTGAGCACGCGTTCCAGGAACAACTCGCGGCCGTGCACCGCATCTGCGAAGTACGTCGTGGCGGGAAAGACGACCGTCGCGCTGGGATCAACCTGTTTGATGGCCCGGTAGGCCGTCCTCAGCAGCTTGAAGAAGTCGGAGGTATTGCCCGACCAGGTCCACCATGTGCCGGATTCGCCTGGCAGAAAGTCAGGCTCGTTCCACACGACCCAGGTACTGATGCGGCCCTTGTAGGCCAGCGTGAGTCGCAACATGAATTGGCCAAACGTGTTGCGCGGATCGTCGACCGGGTAGTCCAGTCCGGTTGGCACTCCGGAGGCACCGTCGCGATAGTCGCCAGCGGCCCAGCCGGGGGTGCCCTGTACGACTCCGGCAAGCGGAAACCCGGCTGCAAGCGTGGGTCGGAGCTTGGCCTGGTCCAGATAGGTGTCCAGAGTCCAATCACCTGGGCCATTCGGCTGGATGGCCTGCCACAGGAACAGGGCCCGATCCCAGCTTGCGCCGGCTTGGTGAGCCGCCGTGGCCTGCCGCCCGGCGTCGACGATACCCAACACAGGTGTCGGGGAGTACCACCGGTCGGCGTTTGCAGGCACCGCGTTACCAAGCAGTGGCAGCAGCAGGCACAGCGCAGCCAGGAGTCGAGGCACCATTGCATTCTGACGAAAACTCGGCCAGGCTGCCATGTACGCCACTCACGCAACCGCCACAATGGAGAAGAAACGATGTGGGATGTCGAGCTCCGCAACGTCGCAGTTCAGGACGACGCGCGTGAGGCGTATGGCTCGTGGAAGTAGACGAAGTGGTCGAGCACTTGCTGAAGGGTGCCCAGTGGACGGCCAGTCGGTCCAGTGGCCCGGGCGGCCAACACCGCGACAAGGCTTCCACGCGCGCCGAGCTAACTGTCGGACCGGACAGTCTGGTGGGCCTGGAGGCGACTGTCGCCGACAAACTGGCTCGCGGACTGGGGCTCGAGGAGCGGCCGCTGCGCATCACTGTCCAGGAAGACCGTTCGCTCAGCCGCAACCAGCAGACCGCCACCGAACGACTTTTCGAGCTTGTGGCTCGAGTCCTGGCACCGCCACCGCCGTCCCGGCGGCCAACCCGGCCGAGCCGCGCGAAGCGCGCCGCACGCGTAGACAACAAAACCCGCCGCGGCATCATCAAACGCCTTCGCCGGCCAGGCCAAGTAGACTCAGACTAATTGCGATGAGCCTTTGCCTGGGTCGCGAGCCGAACGCAGCCCACGACGCCAGAGTCAAACTCGTTTGAGCTCGTGATCGCTGGGTTACCATGCTCGGACTGTGCTCAATGGTGACAGGCGGGATCCGCGAGCCTTGCCGAAGGCGCACTTGCACCTGCATCTGGAGGGGGCGATGCGGCCCGGAACGTTGGCTGAGCTGTCGTCGCACTACGGCTTGCCGGAGCCGTTGCAGCCCGACGGCAGCTTCAGCCGCTTCATCCAGCTGTACCGCGCGGCGTGTGAGGCGCTGCGCTCGCCAGACGATCTCAGGCGGCTCGTGCGGGAAATCGCGGAGGACGCCGCCGCCGACGGCGTCGTGTGGGTCGAGCCGGCCACCTGGCTGACGGCCACCGGCGCCACGCGGGTGGGCGTGCACGACGCCGAAGCTGTCCTCGAAGTGCTTCTCGATGCTGCCCGAGAAGCCGGCCAGGACACACACGTGGGCATCGGACTGATGGTCAGCTCGAACCGCGTCCACCCGCCTCGCGACGCGGTCACACTGGCACACCTGGCCGCCCGTCACGCCGGGCGTGGAGTGGTCGCCTTTGGCCTTGCAGATGACGAGACCCGCGCGCCACCCGAACCGTTTGCCGCCGCATTCGCCGTCGCCCGCAAGGCGGGACTGATCAGCGCTCCGCACGCCGGCGAGCACGGCGGCCCGGATAGCGTCCGCGGCGCGCTCGACGCGCTGGGTGCGCGACGCATCGAGCATGGCGTGCGAGCCGCCGAAGATCCGTGGTTGCTCGAACGCCTGGCGGCCGAAGAAGTTTGCCTGGACGTGTGTCCGACGTCGAACGTGCAGCTTCGCGTCACGCCAAATTATGCGCAACATCCGCTGAAACCGCTGCTGGATGCTGGCGTGCAAGTCAGCCTGAACGCGGACGACCCACTCTTCTTTGGCTCAGGTGTGCTGGCGGAGTATGAGCTAGCCCGGCACACCTTCGGACTGGACGACGCCACCCTGGCCCGCATCGCTGCCAGCTCGATCCGCGCCAGCGGCGCGCCGGAATCAATCAAGGTCACTGCTCTGGCGGCCATCGATCGTTGGCTCGCCTGATCTACCCAATTCAGCTGGCCGGCTAGGGTGGATCGGTCAGGCGACTGATTTCCCTGAGCAGTACGCCAAGTCGAGACCTCAATCGGTCGTTTTCGCGTGTCGCCCGCCACCAGCGGCTTTCCCATTCGCGCAGTTTGGGCCCGACGAACCGGGTCATGCGGGCCCACCCAGCCCGAAAGCTGGCGGATGCATCAGCGTCGGGGTGGACCGCTAGCCAGCGCTGCAGTTCGCGCTCAATATCCAGATTGGGGTTGGGGCCCGGTGAGAAAGTGACGTACTGCCCGGACGCGGCGAGCCGCTGGTGTAGCTCTCGAAGCTCCTCCTCGAACTGCAAGCAGCGCGGGCACTGAGCGCCTCCCATACCTGCATACTAGAACATATGTTCGAACAACAGCCACGCGAACGTTCGAAGCCTCGGAGCCGACTACGATGAGACACGCGGGAGCAAAGTAAGGAGGTAGCCGTGATTACTCGATTTGGCAGTCTGTACGCCGGCCACGTTGATCTCGACGACCATGGGCTGGATGCCACGCCCGTCAACGACCGCTGGCTGCCAGACGAGCGACTGGTAACCGTCTTCGACAAGGCGACCCGCATCGCCACACTCATGGACCCTACCGGCTACGACGTGTTCTGGATGGCCGAGCACCACTTCCAGCGCGAAGGCTATGAGTGCATTCCGAACATTCTGATGCTCGCAGTCCATTTGGCTCATCTGACGGAGCGGATCAAGTTCGGGTATGGCTTCAACGTTGTGCCGATGTGGCACCCACTGCGGCTGGCAGAAGACTACGCAACCGCGGACTACCTGACCGGCGGAAGGGTGTTGTTTGGCGTCGGCCGCGGCTATCACACCCGCGAGGTCGAGACGTTTGGCGCGCCCATGCTCGACCCGACCGGCAATCGCGAGCTATTCGAGGAGCAGGTCGAGATCATCTTCAAGGCATTCAACGAGCAGTCATTTGCGCACCGTGGCAAGCACTACACCATCCCGCCCCGGGTGCCCTATCGGGGGTACGAGCTCGAGGAGATCACTCTCGTGCCCCGGCCACTGCGGCGGCCGGTTGACTGCTGGCAGCCGATCGTCAGCGCCAGCCAGCGCGGGCTCGACTTCATGGCTCGCAACGGGATCAAAGGCATGATCGGTGGCGGCGCCACCCACGGCGGCGCGGGCGCACAAAAAGTGACCGCCTGGCAAGAGTCGCTCGCCCCGCCCGGGCGGGGAAATCCATTCGGCC
>JBPCIO010000156.1:0-8787 GCA_051006215.1 Chloroflexota bacterium | reverse complement strand
GTTCAGTCCATCGGCCGATACGCGATCGGCTGATAAGAATTCTCCGCTCGATTGTGGAGGCCTTGTGCCGGCGGTGCTCTACGTGGGTTAGCACCCCGAGCGCCAGCGGATAGCTCGCCAGTTTGTCGGTGATCACCACCCGCGGCTGGCCACCGCGCGGCGAGCACACGTCGGCTCGGCAGGCGTGTACAACGCACACGGAAATACCCGACACTGGCCTGGCTCGCCCCACACGGAACACCCCCAGCCAGTGTCGGAGAACCCGGACGAGAGCTTCAGAACGCGGGCAGTTCGACGATGCCGCCGCCGTCACCTGCCACCGCACTGTCGTCGCCACTCACGATGACAGTAGCCCAGATGCGCTGGCCATCAGACGAGACGCCAATACCGTTCAGGCGCCAGGCGAGATCCTGTTTCGACTTGTCCTGTTTAGCCTTGTCCTCTTTGGCCTTGTCCTGCTTACCTTGGCCTCCGGCGTTGTCTGACTGGGCATACCCAGGGATGACCACCTGCCGAACGCCGACCACCGTCCCGTCATCGCGTATGCGCACGATGGTGTTGTTGTCACGGTTGGCGACGTACATGTCGGAACCGCTGGCCAGGCTGGTATTGCTGGCGATCAGCTTGCTGGCCGTCTCGGGCTGCGTTGGCGCTATGTCGATGGGTGTGGCCAGCACGCCAGGCGGCAACGGGACGGTACCCACGAACTTGGCGTGGAACATCGCCGTCGGCGAAACGGGGTCGGCTGTCAGCATGATGACCACCACACGGTTCTTGAGCGGGTCGGTAATAAAGAGGCACATACCGTCCCACACGACACCGATCCGTCCTGGTCCACCGCCGAGCGCATAGCCCGCGGCTACAGGCAAGGGCGTGATGGTCCCCGGCGGTGCCAAGTCGTCGACACCCTTCACCACGTGCACCTGTTTCACGGCACCGTCCGCTGTGACCACGGCGAAGACAACCCTCGGTGTCTTGGCCGCGTTGCTGGCGGTGGTCCCGTCCGGGGAAGGACCCAGCATGGCAGTGCCCACCGCGCCTGGGCTCAGACCTTTCAGGCTCGTACGGTTGGTGAGAGCGCCGAAGAAGACGCCACCAGCCACAGGGCTAGGCGCCCCGACCAGGGGCTGCCCAGTCGGATCAATGACCGTGACGCTCCCGGAACCGGCGAGCCCGGTCGGCGCGTTCGCAAACCACAGGCGGCCGAACGCGTTGTTGATCGAGATCCCGAGTGGGTTGCTCACCGCCAACTCGGCAGCGGTACTTGCCGTTGGCGTATTGCTGTTTTGGAAGGCTGGACTCTGGGCGGTGAACAGTCGGACTCGACCCGCGACCGCGGATGCCTGGTCGCCGCTCTGAGCGAACGTGGGCGGGATCAGCAACGGCTCGCCGCGCGGATCGATCGACAGGATCGCGCCTGGCTGCTCGTCGGCCCGCGCCAGCGGCGCGCCGAAGTTGGAGCGGCTGGCGACCACAATGCGCTGGGGATCGAGAATCTGATCGGGCTGCGTGGTCCGGTAGAAAGGTTGGGCTGGGGTGTCCAGATCGTGGATGGGCCCACCCGGCAAAAACGTGCCTACGGGACCGATGGCCCCGGCTTCAGGAATACCGACCGCCACGATCCTGCCAGCCAACGGCAGCGGCGCCGGAATGGACAGCTTCTGATCGGCTCCCGCCGTCGTAGCTGGCGAGGCGCCGCACAGGAACAGAGTCGCGGTCGCCAGTCGCCAGCGGCCGCTAGACTTTCCATAGTTACGCATCAATCGTCTCCATCATCGGCCCTGTGTCGGACAGAGCAGGTCCGCACCACACAGCACCAAACGGTTGATTATGCGATGCCAACGGCGGCCACCGAAACGGCTGTCGCAGCGAGACGCGATGCACCGTCGAACTGGCCACTGTCGATCTGCACAGTTGTTGGTGCAGCCACGTGCCATGATGGCATCCCCTGAGCAATGAGCGCAGGCACCTCGCCAGGCTACCCGACACTCGACCTGACAATGCTCCCCCTTGACAGCCGGGGCGACAACGTGGCTATGTATACGTATACAGACCGCCCGTCTGGGCATCACCAGGAGGTCCCATGCTCGCCAGTTCTCGGCGCACCCGAGTTCTTCCCCTTCTTGCGAGCTTCACGGTCGCTCTCGCCCTCGCCGGGTGCGGCGCCGGCTCGAGGACGTCCGAGAAGCAGGCTGAGACGGTCGCGTGCGACTTCACCAAGCCCGCCTCGGCCACCACGATCAACGTGCTCGCATACAACTCCTCGGCGATCAATCCGTTCACCGACACAATGGTCAAAAGCTGCTCACACGACAACGTCACCGTGCAGCACGACCCGGTCGACTTCGGGGGGCAGGTCAGCAAGACCACCACAACGCTGTCCGGCGGCTCGGGCAGCTACGACATCCTCGAGATGTATACGTCAGTGATCCCGCAGTACGCGGCCGCAGGCAAGCTTGTTCCGCTGGATGACCTGTTCGCCAAGTACAAGGACAAGTACCAGCTGGGTGAGTTAGACCCGACGATGCTCGAGCAGCTGCGGTACCAGGGCAAGCTGTATGCGCTGCCCACCCAGGCCAATGTCACCGTCCTGGCCTACCGGAAGGACATCTTCCAGCAGCTGGGCCTGGAGCCGCCGAAGACCTTCGTCGACATCATCAGTGATGCGCAGAAAATCAAGCAGGCCGGCACGATGGAGTACCCGGTCGCGCTGCCGCTGCTGTCAACCGCCGATATTGGCACCATGTTTCGGATCATGATGAATTCCCAGGGCCAGCAGCAGGGTGAGGATGCCACCAAGATGCCGAACTTCACGAGTCCGGCGGCAACAAAGGCCCTGCAGACGCTGCGCGATCTGGCGCCCTACATGGACCCGCAGGTCACCACCTTCGACCAGCCCAAGGTGCAGCAGCAGCTATTCAACGGTCAGGCCGCCATTGCCATGATGTTCTCCGGCCGGATGGCGGACCTGCTCGACAAAAGTAACACGCAGTACTACGACAAGTTCGGCTTCGCCGTCGCTCCGTCGGTCGAGCCCGGCGGCAAAGCGGCCGCCAGCCTCTCAGTCGACGGATGGTCCATCCCCGCCAACACCAAGCTGGACAAGGACCTGCTGTTCCAGGTCGTGGCTGCCTCAGTCTCCGCCGACGCGGCGAAGAACTCGCTGCCGGCGGCCTACCCGTCACGCACGTCGGTGATCAGCGACACCCAACTCCCGTACTCGCCCGCCGTCCAGCAAGCACTCAAGAACGGTGCCGCCGCCCCCCAGCCGTACGCCTGGGC
Source organism: Chloroflexota bacterium (assembly GCA_051006215.1). Taxonomy (GTDB): domain Bacteria; phylum Chloroflexota; class UBA6077; order UBA6077; family CF-72; genus CF-72. The sequence goes on along the minus strand of JBPCIO010000156.1, from coordinate 5,505 downwards.
TGGCCCGCTACAGACGCAGACCTCGCCGATTATCACCGGCGGAGTCACCGGCGCCGCGTCGATCGACGCCACCCTTGCGGAGGCACAAAGGCTCGGCACGGAAGTGATCAAGAGTACGGGCGGCTGAGCCTGTAGCCCAGCAGGAAGTCCGGAGGCAACATGCGCGGACGCGACTTCGCGTTGATGGTGACGCCGGCGGTGCTCCTCATGACCGTGCTGCTAAGCGTGCCGCTGCTGTACACCATCGTGTGGAGCTTCCAGCACGTCTCTTATGGCGAGGGCAGCACCTGGGTCGGGCTTGGAAACTACTCCGCCGCGCTGCGCGACCCGGTGTTCCGCGACTCGGTCCTGTTCACTGTGGTGTTCACTGTCGCGCGGACCATCCTGCTTCTGGCTGTCGGCTACGGGCTTGCGTTGCTGCTCAACGCCGTCCGGCGCGAACGTTCGGCGTTCCTCGGGCTCATGCTGGTGCCGTTTATCGTGCCGTCGATCATCGGCGCGATGGCCTTCTCCTGGCTGTTCGACAGCAACTTCGGTGGACTGGCGAACTACTTCCTGCAGAAGGTGATCGGCCACGGATACAACTGGTTCACCGACCCGTGGGCTAACCGGGCCGTGCTGATCGGCAACGTCATCTGGCACTACGTGCCACTGGCCGTGCTGATCCTCCTGGCCGCGCTGCAAGGGATCCCTCAAGAGCCGATGGAGGCCGCGTCGTTGGACGGCGCGAGTTGGAGGCAGAAGCAGTGGCACGTGGTTCTTCCTGCGTTGCGCCCGATGCTGCGGTTTCTCGCGCTGATCTCGGTCATGGACGGTCTGCGCATGTTCGACCAGCTGATTCCGCTCTCACCCAGCGCCCAGACCATCAATAACCAGTCGGTGATGCTCTACGTCTACCAACGGGCATTCACCGACTCGCAGCAAAACCTCGGATTGGGCAGCGCGGTCAACGTGCTCATGTTGTTCACCATGATTGTGTTGGTGATCCCGCTACTCCGCTCAACCTATCGAGAGGTGAAGGCGTCATGACCGTGCTCGACGCCGGGCAGATAGCGCGCGCCACACCTCGCGTGCTTTCGACCCCCGGCGAGCGGGCGAGGAAGCGGCGGACCAGCTCGGTCCTGGTCATGGTGGCGGTGCTCGCGTTCACCGCATTGATGCTCTCGCCGCTGATCTGGTCCACCATGGCCGCCACGAAGGAAACGTCGATCGCATTCGCGTCGCCGCCGCAGTTCACCTACCAGCCGACGCTTGCCGCGTTCGTCAACCTGTGGCAGGCGACCAACTTCTACCGCTACCTGGAGAACACCGTCATCATTGCCGTCGCGACCGCCGCCCTGACCCTGGTGGTGGCGGCCCCCGCGGCGTACGCGCTGTCGCGGCGGGGCGGGCAGTGGAGCGCCGTGATCCTGGCCGGCGCGCTGCTCTTCCGGGCCGTGCCGGGCTTCGCGCTGGCGCTGCCGTTCTACAACATGGCCAAGAGCCTGGGTATCTATGACACCATGATCGCAGTGATCATCGCCTTCGTGGCGGTCGACCAACCATTCAGCATCTGGCTGCTGCGCAACTTCTTCGCCGCCGTCCCTGTCGACCTCGACGAGTCCGCGCTGATCGACGGTTGCAGCCGGTTCGGAGCGTTTCGCCGCGTCATCCTGCCGGTGGTGGCGCCCGGTCTGGTCACCGCAGGCATCCTGTCGTTCCTGCTGGCGTTCCAGGAGTACCTGATCGCGGTGGTGCTCACCGACGTCAATGCCAAGACGGTGCCCGTGTTCCTGGCCTCGCAGATCGGCCAGACGCTGCCGCTGCTGCAACAGGCATCCGCCGGTGTGGTGCTGCTGGCCGTTCCGATTGTGCTGCTCGCCACGATTGCCCAACGCTTCCTCGTCGCTGGCCTCACCGCCGGCGCGGTCAAAGGCTGAACCAGTGAGGGCCGGGGCGGGGCCATGGTGGTAACCAGCCATGACGTGGCCAGGCTGGCCGGCGTTTCGCAACCCACCGTGTCTCGCGCACTGCGCGGCGACCAGCCGGTGTCGGAGGCCACCAGGCAACGGGTCGCACGGGCAGCAGAAGCCCTGGGATACGTGCCCAGCGAGGTTGGGCGAAGCCTGTCGACTCGCGCGACACGCCAGATCGCGATGGGCGCCGACCTGGAGAACCCGCTGTACCCGGGGCTGGTCGCCCCGATCCACGACGCGCTCATGGATCTCGGCTACCGCATGGTGGTGCTTGCCGAGCGGGGCGACGAGGCATCGACCTACGAGCGGTTGCTGGACCGCTCGGTCGACGGCGCCATCCTCACCACCTCGCTGCTCCGTTCCTCGTTGCCGTATCGGCTGCACCAGCGTGGCCTGCCCTTCGTCCAGCTCAACCGGGTAAGCGACCTGGTCGACGCCGACAGTGTCACCGCCGACAACTGGGCCGGCGCCAACGCGGTGGCCCACCTGCTGCTCGACTTTGGGCACCGCAAGATCGGCGCGATCTTCGGGCCGGCGGAGACCAGTACCGCTCGCGACCGCGAAGCCGGGTTCCGGGAAGTCCTGGAGGACGGTGGGGTCGCCCTGCCCGCGCGCCGCGTCTATCGGGGATCCGCATTCTCCTATGCCGACGGCAACGAGGGTTTCACCCAGCTGCTGCGGCGGCGGGATCATCCCACCGCGGTCGTCTGCGCCAACGACATCGTCGCTGTCGGCGCCCTCAACGCCGCCGTCGAGCTCGGGATACGTGTGCCGCAGGACCTCACTGTGATCGGCTTCGACGACCTCGACGTTGCGGCGTGGCCATGTTTCCGACTCACTACTGTGCGCATCGACCTGCACGCGATGGCCCGACGCGCCGCGGAGCTGCTCGTCAAACGGCTCGGTGGCGACGAGTCAGGGCCGGTGCACGAACGCTTCCCGGCCGAGTTGGTGCTCCGCCACACTCACGCGTCCCGGTGACGAGAGGTTGTACATGCCGCACAAAGGTCGTGCACCGGCAGTACTCAGGGCGCGATGCTGAACGGGGAACGTACTATTCGTGGAGCGGTTGTCTGCCTGTCTGATGATCACCAACCCAGCAGTTGGCGGCGAAGCTGAGGGGTCATCGATCAGTAGATGTTCGCGCTGCGGTGGGGTTCATCGCCGCGGAGGCCCGCGATCTGAGTGCGCACTGCGATCTCGTCATAGATACGCGTTTCCTTGACTATCTTGCCGGACTGGATCAGGAACTGCGAGATCCCAAGTATGACTATCGGTGAACCGGTCAGCGAACCGTAGTCGGGCATTCCGTCATAGCAGCCGGTCAGCTTCCAGGTGACGGCGATGCGGAGGCCCGCATATCGCTCAGCCGAGTTGGTCACGACGTCCAGGATGTCGAAGCGGGCGCTTGGAAATGGCCGAAGCAACCTCAGCAGTGCCCGGCGGTAGCCTTCCGGACGTGCAATGGTGCGATCATCGATCGTGTTGAGCCACACGTCGCGCACGGTGAACTCGTTCACATTCTTTAGCTCACGCTGGTTCCAGACGGACTCGATGAACGCGAGCACCATCTGCACCGCGGGTCGGTGGTCGTCCGGCCTGTGACCGCTCACGCCCACAGCCAAGGCGTCAGCCGGCGGCGCGTCGACCATCGAGCCGCTATAGCCCAGGAACGCCTTGGCGCGAGCCAGCGCGTCGGGATCCTGTCCGAGTTGGTGCGCAACGGCGAGTGAGTCCCGTACGACCCATTCTTCGATCATTTTGCCCCGCCGATAGAGGCAGTTGGCGATGCCGCGGCTGCGGAAGTTCAGGTTTTGCAGATCCGTACTCAGGACGACGTGCGAGCTGATGAACGCGTCGTCGCCGCGCGCCTCCCAGACGACGTCTTCGGCCTGACCCACTCTGTTGGGGGTGTCGGCGATGCGCATCAGCGTGCCATGGATAACCCCCTCGCGACCGCGGATCGTGCCGTACGCCCCGTGGACGATGCTGTCTTCGTCGTAGTTCTCTTTGATGAAGCCGATCTGCCGCTGAATCCAGATGAGGTCGGTGACCTCGCGGATGAAGTCGTCGGGGTCGGTATACGGCTGGTAGGCGACGGCGTCTAAGGACATTGCTCCGTATCTCCGTTGGTTGAGGTTTGGGCCGGATCTGGAAGGCTGTTGAGCGAGACACCGACTGTCCGATGGACTTGTTGGCGCATTCCTTCCAGTGCGTGGCCAATCGGGAGCATTAAGCTTACTCGCGCTTGTGACCCGGCCGTTGGTGACGACCGGTCCGTCCGTTGAGACGCAGTGTGCGATGGCTACCAGATGGCAGTCGATGCGGAGTCCTACTCTTCTGATAATCAAATCATTGCTCACTGGAGTCAGAGGCTGCAGGCAGTACATGTTCGCCAGCCAGCATACGTATGCAAACGCCCGAACGACCTGCTTTGCCGCACCGTCGCCTCCCTTGGCACCCGTTCACGGCGTCTCTTGTGGCTCGGTTGTATACGTAGTACATTGTCATCGTGGTGGACACCTGGACGCCGCCCGAGGTGGAGCGGCAGCGCCTGGTGCGCTACCAGGACCTGAGGCCGTGCACGGCCGCCTTCATCGATGCCAAGACGCCCGGGTCCCATCTCAAGGAGAATTTCACTATCATCGGCCCGGGCGTGGCTGAGAACCCGCGCCAGCACGTCCATATCCGCGAGAAGCACGGCTTCAATATTGGCGGCGCGCGCCAGCCAGCCCATATCGTCAATTCCCAGCACAGCCACGAGACCGCTGAGGTGTTCATCGTCATCAGCGGCCAGTGGGCCATGCGGGCCGGCGTGACCGCTCACGACGCCGAAGTCGTGCTCGGCCCCGGCGACCTCATCTCGCTGCCCACGCGCATGTTCCGCGGCTTCGAAAACGTCAGCCCTGATGGCGACACCGGCTTTCTGTTCTCGATCCTGGGTGGCGACGACCCGGGCCGTGTCACCTGGGCGCCCAATGGGCGACACCATCCCGAAGCCTACGGCCTGGTGCTGCTCGACGACGGGCGGCTGATCGACACCACGACCGGGGAGCAGGTGCCTGACGAAGCGCGCGTGGTGCGGCCGCTGACCTCGGAACAGGTCGACCTGTTCGATCGGGTCACCAGCGAGGAGCTCGAACGCTACGTCGTGCGCGCGTCCGCGATGGTCCACCAGCAGCCGTTGATTGCCCCCGACGCAGCCCCGATCGCGTCCCTGCGCTGGCCGAACGGCTTCAGCGTGGAGGCGGTGCGCGGCTTCCTGCCAGCGGTTGCTGATCACCGAGCCCGCGTCTTGCTAGCCATCGCCGGCTCGGTCGAGGTCCGCTGGGAGGACGGCAGCGTCAGATTGAGCACGGGTGACACGCTGACGATTCCGCGCAACCTGGAGTGCGGCGTGGAAACCCTGGGGGATCACGGGCTGGCCCTGCTCGTCACTGGCGATGAGGAGCATCCGGTGCCCTCTCCCTTGCCGGCGTCGATGTACCTGGTGCCTGCGTCGGCGGCTGACGAATAACTGGCCGCCGGCTGCTCACATGCGGCTCAGCAC
>JBPCIO010000155.1:0-14731 GCA_051006215.1 Chloroflexota bacterium | reverse complement strand
GGGTTCTTCCCGCAGCAACCGCCAGGCGCCCGAATCGACGCAGGTTGGCCTCGAGAAGACGTTCGCCGCCCCCTCCCCCGACACGGCAAGTCCCGGAGGCGCAACCGTTGCTCACAATAGCACCGCGTGCGGGGCGGCCAAAGCCAGCGCCGATGCGGCGATTGTCGCCGCCAACGCTGCCCAGGAGGCGGCCCAGGGTCAGCTCGACCTGCTCAAGCGCGGCGGTGGACCGTCGCAACAGGCGCAGATCCAGGGCGCGGTCGACCAGGCCCAGGCACAGTTGAAGAGTGCTCAGGCCAAGCTCGAGGCGCTGACAACGGGTGGCATCGCCTCGCAGCGGGCGCAGCTGCTGGCCACCAAACAGCAAGCGCAGGGCACGCTGGTCCAGGCCCAGGGCAATCTGTTCGTCGCCCAGGCCAACCTGGGCGCGGCGCAGAACGGAACGCTCGATGCGCAGGTCAAGAGCGCCGCCTCGGCCGTGACCGCCGCGCGTGAAAGGTTCAAGAGCGATCAGGCCAAGCTGGACGTAGCCAGCCAGGGCCCGACCGACGAACATCTCCAGCAGGCGCAATCAGCCGTCGATCAGGCCGCCCAGGCGCTCGCGCTGGCCCAGCAGCCAAACACCGTCCAGGATATCCGCAGTCAGCGCGCGTCGGTCGAACAGACGCGCCAGCAATTGCTCAAGGCGCAACAGCCGAACACGGCGACCGACCTGGAGCAGCAGGAGCAAGCCGTAGCGCAAGCCGCTGCGCAGCTTCACAAAGTCCAGACACCGTACACCGACACCGACCTGGCAAACGCCCGCGCAGCCGTCGCCCAGGCAGCGGGGCAGCTCAGCAGCACGCAGCTCGGGCTGGCCGACACCCGCCTACTGGCGCCCACCGACGGCATCATCGCCGATGTCCAGGTGGCCCCTGGGGCGCTGGTCGGCACCACCACCACCCTGATGACGCTGGTCCCGCCCGGCTTGGAGGTGGTAGTCAATGCCGAAGAGAGCGCGCTCGGCCAGCTTGCCGAAGGCCAGACCGTCCAGCTCAACGTGACCGCCTTCCCCAGCCAGCCGTTCGACGGCACGATCAAGGCAATCAACCCGACGTTAGATACGAAGAGTCGCACCGCCAGCGTGCACGTGGTGCCGAATAATCCTTACGGTAAGCTGCGCGCGGGCATGTCGACCGACGTGGTGGTCCAGACCGCCCGCGTTGACGATGCGATCATCGTGCCGCCCACAGCCGTGCAGCAGCGCAGCGGTCAGCAGTTCGTGTTCACCGACGTCGACGGGCGAGCCAGGATGCAGCTCGTCAAGATCGGGCTCGCCAACGCGTCGGCCGTCCAGATCACCAGCGGCGTGCAGGTCGGCGACACGGTCGTCCTGCCGGGCTCCATCACGCTGTCAGACGGTGAATCGATCGTGGCGGCCGGTCCGCCGACGACCGCCACACTCCCGGCAGTGACAGGAAACGGTTAGGACGACTGCCATGAACCTCACTCAGTTCTCCATCCGCAACCCGCTGGTCGTGGCCGCGCTGGCCATCGCACTTGCGCTGTTCGGGATCTACTCGTACCTGACCCTCGGCGTTTCGGTCGTCCCGAGCATCAGCTTTCCGGCGGTGACGGTCACCACCGTCGATCCAGGCGCCAACCCCGACACCATCGAGACGCAGATCAGCAAACCCATCGAAGACGCCGTCTCAACGCTCAATAACATCGACACGCTGAGCTCGACGTCTACCCAGGGGCTGTCAACGGTCACCGTGCAGTTCACCACCGCTGCCAATGCCGACCTGGTGGGCATCGACGTCGAGCGGGTGGTCAACGGCGCGCGCAGCAAGCTCCCAACGTTCGTCGGCGCGCCGACGGTGATCAAAGCTGACACCAGCTCATTCCCGGTGCTCACGCTTGCTGTCTCGGGACCCCAGCCGCTTGATCAGCTCGACGACGTGGCCGAGAACCAGATCAAACGTGCCCTCGAGGCGGTGCCGGGCGTCAGCTCGGTCTCTGTGGTCGGCGCACCCACCCGCGAGATCTGGGTCAAGGCTGATTTGGCCAAACTCCAGGCGCGCGGCCTGGGGCTGACGTCGCTGCAGCAAGCGCTCCAGAGCGCCCAGCTCCAGCAGCCGGCCGGCACCCTGGTCTCCAACTCCAAAGACGCGACCGTGGTGCTGAACGGATTGGTCGACGATCCGCGCCAGCTGGGGGACATCGTGGTTAGCCAGACCACTAGTGGCCCGGTGTATGTGCGGGACGTGGCTACGGTCGACGACACGCTGGCCACGCCTAGCAGCATCGCTCGCGTCGACGGTGTTCCGGCCATCACGCTCACTGCCAGCAAGCTCCCCAGCGCGAGCACCATCACCGTTTCGCAGCAAGTGCGGGGCGAGATGGTTGCGCTTCAGCCCAGCTTACCTCAGGGCATGCAGATGCGCGTCGTCACCGACGCCGCAACCTACACCCAGCAATCGTTCAACACCATCCAGACGACGTTGATCGAGGCGGTGATGCTCACCGGGCTGATCCTGCTGCTGTTCCTGCACACCTGGCGCAGCACGCTGATCGTGATGATCTCGATCCCCACGTCAGTGCTGACGACGTTTGGTCTGATGAACCTGCTCGGGCTGAACCTGAACCTGTTCTCGATGCTGGCGTTGACCCTGTCGGTTGGCATCCTGGTCGACGACAGCATCGTGGTTATTGAGAATATCGCCAGGCATCTCGGGCTGGGCGAACCTCCGTTCCTGGCTGCGATCAGAGGCCGCAGCGAGATCAGCATGGCGGCGATCACCATCACCATGCTCGACGTGGTGGTGTACGTGCCCATCGCCTTGATCTCGGGCATCGCCGGCCAGTTCATCCGACCCTTCGCCATCGTCATCGCCGCGGCCACACTGACGTCGCTGCTGGTGTCGTTCACCCTGACGCCACTGCTTGCCAGCCGCTACCTGACGATCGACGAGACGCTCAAAGCTGGCGGTGGACCATTGAACCGTTTCGGGCGCACCTGGGACCGTGGCTTCGCTCGGCTGGCAAATGCCTATCGCACGCTGCTGCACGGGGTGCTCACCGGCAACTGGCACCGCTTGAGCGGACGCTGGCTGGTCATCGGCCTCGGGTTGGCTACCTTCGCTGGCGGCATGAGCCTGCTGTTGACCGGCCGCATCGGCGTCGACATCTTTCCCAGTGGCGACCAGAGCGAAGTCGACGTCACGCTGGTGATGCCCTCGGCAACCAACATCCAGGTCACCAATGACGTTGTTCAGCAGCTGGAGCAACGCTTGCACGGCTACCCCGAGGTGCGCCTGGTGTACTCGAATACAGGGACCAGTGGCCGCGGAGGATTCGGCGGCACCACCGGTGGCGACCAGGCGCAGTTGACGGCGCTGCTGGTGCCGACCAATCAGCGCCAGCGCAGCGCGCTGCAGCTGGCGGACGTGTTCCGACAGGAGCTCGGACGGGGCATCCCGGATGCGACCGTGCGGACCGGTATCTCCAACGCATTCGGCTTCGGCGGCTTTGGTGGCCAGGCTATCCAGGTCCAGGTGCAGGGCTCCGATCCAACCGTGCTGAATGGCCTGGTCGACTCGATCACCAGGGCGGTTCAGTCCACGCCGGGTACGGCCGACGTCAACAATGACAACCAGAACGTCACGCCCCAGTACGCGCTGAATGTGGACCGATCGCGGGCGGCTCAGCTCGGGGTGACGGCTCAATCGGCCGGCACCGCACTCGGTGCCGCGGTCGATGGCTTGAAAGTCGCCACGTACCAGAAAGCGGGCGCCAGCAACGTCGACATCCGGCTGATCGCCGACGACAAGTTCCGCGCCAGTCCAGACAACCTGGCCACCCTGCCGCTGTTGACCTCGAATGGGACGGTGGTGGCGCTCAATCAGATCGGCACGCTGAGCCAGACGACAGCGCCAACCGCCATCCAGCACGTGGCCCGCTTGCGATCGGTGACCATCAATACGTCGGCGAGCGAGGGCATCTCGGTCGGGACGCTCCAAACGGCGGTCCAGGCCAGCGTCGATAAAGTCGCGCTGCCGCCTGGCTACAGCGTCACCTACGCCGGGCAGGCGCAGCAAGGCACGAGCGCCTTCACCGACATCTTCAAAGCGCTCGGGGTGTCGCTGGTGCTGATGTACATGCTGATGATGCTGCTGTTCGGCTCGATCACGCTGCCCCTGGCGGTGCTGATGTCCCTGCCGCTGGCGGTGGTTGGCGCCATCGGCGCGATGACGCTGACCGGTAGCAACTTCACCCTGTTCGCGATGTTGGGTCTGACGTTGCTGGTCGGTCTAGTGGGCAAGAATGCCGTGCTGCTGGTGGACTATACGGACACGCTGCGCAAGCAAGGCCAGAGTCGGATTGACGCGCTGCTGAACGCGGGCCCGGTCAGACTGCGACCGATCCTGATGACCAGCTTGTCGGTGATGGCGTCGCTGGCGCCAGTTGCCAGCGGCATCGAAACGGGCTCGGAGCTGCTCAAAGCGGCGGCCATCGTATTGATCGGCGGATTGGTCACGTCGACCGTCCTGACGCTGGTCTTCGTGCCGGCCATGTACACCGTCTTCGACGACATCGAGCAGGCCTTCGCTCGGTTCGTGCGTCGCTTTGCAAAGCCGCGCCAGCTCGCGCCTGTAGAAATTGCCATCCTCCACCCACTCCACGTGGAGGCTTTCGCCGGCGCCAGCCCCAGTCCCAAGTCCACGAACGGCCATTCCGTTGCCGGTGCTGCCTCGTTGTCCGCTCCCGTAGCGGAGTGGCAGGACCTTGTAAGGAGGTGATGGCGCCACGAGACCCACCTCTTCCTTGAAAGACATCGCCACCGCCTGAGGCGTCACCCGGCGAGTGCTCGACGAGAACGGTTTCCCAGCGCGCCTCTTCTCGTCGAGCAGCTCAAGGCCACGGTCCCGAAGAGTGCGAACGGCGGCCACTCATTCGTGGCGTACGTGCGCTCCATCGCTCAGCGGCCAAGAGACCTCGGTCTCGGTGCCCGTGAATGTGGGCGTTGGACCAACGCCGACACCCCGGCCGAACCACTAGCCACGACCTGCTGCGCTGGTGGACCGGTCAACGGCGCCCGGCCGCCTCGCAGCGTCACGCACGGCCCTGGAGGGGGGGTAGCTCGCTTCAATCGACACGGCCTGACCTGACACTTCGCCTCTTGAGAGCGGGATGGAGGAACTCATGTGCTCTCCGCCTAATGAACACCAACATGCGCGCGCCTCGGGCCAACCCTGGATGCGCGCGGCCTCCTATCGCCGACTGTACATTGCGATGTTGAGGCTCGACGTGGTGAGCCTGAGTGTACGACTCCAGACAGCCCGCGAAGCGCCGCGAGCAAGCGGCGCCGAAAGTCGACCGGCGTTTCGCCTAGCTGCGTGAGCCGTACTCCACGTGAGGCGGACCTTAGGGGGCGGACCCGCCGCTCGACGAGCCCGTCGCGATCGAGCACCCGCAACGTCTGGTTGAGCATCCTGGACGACACGTCGTACTCACCCACGCTTCGCATCTCCCCTGAGAGCCTGCAGGTATCTCCTTCACGAGGCAATCTACTTTCTGAGGGTAATCACATGACTATCCCATCTCTGACCACACCCACGCCGAACACGTCCCTCACACGGACCAGCGCCCGCGTCGTCGAGGTCACCGCCTACGGTGGCCCGGACGTCTTACGCATGCGCAGCATCCCGCGACCTGAAGCATCGGCCGGGCGGGTCCGCGTCGCCGTTGCTGCAAGCACGTCAACCTGGTCGATATCCTCGCGCGCACCGGCGCGTTCGCCAGCTTGCTGCCCGACCTGAAGCCACCCTTCGTGGTAGGGTCGGAGCTCGCCGGCACTCTGCTCGACCCCGCGGGCGACCTGCCGGCCGGCACGCGCGTCGTTGGCATGATCCCGTGGATCGCTGTGGGCGGGCGCACGGGCGCCTACGCCGACATTGTCCTCGCCGACCCGACTGGCTCGCCAGGACTCCCGATAGCGTCGATGACATTACTGCCGCCACGCTGCCGGGTAACGGCCTGGCCGCTCGGCAGGCGCTCGACTTGCTGCATATCACGGCGGGTCAGCGCGTCCTGGTCACCGGCGCGAGTGGCGCGGTCGGCGCGTATGGCGTCGCTCTGGCGAAGCTGGCTGGCGCCCCGGTGGTAGCCCAGGCAACCAGCGGTGACGAAGCCTTCGTCGCCGGGCTCGGGGCCGACGAGGTGCTGCCGCGCAGCGATGCGGCCACGCTCGTCAGCCGCGTTGGAATCGTCGATGCGGTGCTCGACGCGGCGAGCCTCGGCTCAGAACTGCTGCCAGCGCTGCGCGATGGCGGCGCCTTCGTGCTGCTGATGGGCAACGCTTTTGCCAGCGACCGTGTCCGAGTCGAGCGGCTGTATTCCGCTCCGAATCAGGAGCAGCTGAGCGGTCTCGCCGAGCTGCTCGCCGCCGCAAGCTGCACACGGGCGTGGCTGACGTTTTCCCACTCGAAGCGGCAGCCCAGGCGCACCAGCGCTTCGAGGACGGGAGCCTACGCGGCCGGCTCGTGCTCAGCACGTCCGCGTAGGACGCCAACGGGCAGTGAGAGCGACGGGAACGAGTATGGCGGCGAGCGCTAACTGGACCTACGCCGTGTTCAACCATACTTCTGCGCAGCCGACCATGAACCCTGAAAGACAACCTCGAGCTGCTGAAGACACGTGGAGGTGGACACGGCACTTCCAACGTCAGGAGAACCTGCATCATGGCAACATCAACTGAGCCGACGAACCTATCACAACGACCCGCCCACGTTTCCGAGTGCTGGAAGTGCGCCGGCTCGAACATTTGACTCTTTGGATACTGCGAGCAACGTTTGGCGGGGCCGACCTCGACGGGTTTGAAACACCGTCACCAACCCAGCCTGTCAAGCTCATCCTTCCGGAGTCAGGCCAATCAAAACCCGTCCTGCTTGACCCGAGCGCTGGCCCAGGAGCAACCAGGTGGTGGTGGACCAACGATGCGCACCTTCACGGTGCGGCGGTTTGAGCCAGCCTCGGGCGAATTGGACATCGACTTTGTGCTGCACGGCGAAGGGCCTGCCTCCCAGTGGGCCGACCTGTGCCGCTCTCCCGAGTGCCTTTCAACGGACGCTTTCGGCCCGGCCGAAATGGATGGCGGAGCTGAGGTGTGGAAGCCAATACCGGAGTGTCGGTGCTCACGGTTGTAGCATTGGTTCGGCTTGCCTGCCAATCACCCGAATCGGATGACGACGACTCACCTCCTTCGCTGCGACAACTGCTGGATGACTGCTTCCGCAACAACAACCACCCCGACTGGAAGTCAGACCTGGTCGGTCTGGCAAATCGACACTGCCCATAGTCTCGTCGAGTTCAGCATTCGGCTTATGGTGGTTTCGACCGTCAAGGGTCGGTTTACGGGTCTGACTGGCACAATCATCGATGGCTCCGATAGCCGGGCGTACTCGTCAGTCAAGGCGCAGGTCGACGCAACCTCCCTAATCACTGGGGACCCGAAGCGAGACGAGCACCTGCGTTCGGCCGACTTCTTCGACGTTGCGAACTATCCTTCGATCACGTTCGAAAGCCGGCGCGTCGTAGGCCCGCGAGACAAGTTCATTGTTATCGGCGATCTCACGATCCACGGCCAAACGAGAGAAGTTACACTGGAGGTCAACTTCAATGGTGTCGGCATCAATCCACACGGCGAGACGATCGCTGGGTTTACGGCCGAAACCACCATCAAGCGCAAAGACTTTGGACTGGACTTCAATGTGGCCCTCGAAGCCGGCGGCATTTTCGTCAGCGACAACCTCAAAGTGTCCATTACGCTTGAGGCAATCAGGGGAGACGCGGAAGCCACTGCCACAGCTCAGTGCTAGCGCGCGACACAGACGCCACACGCGTTTTTGATTTTAGCTAGGCGCCGGCGGAGGCGTAGTTGAGCGCGACGCCGTTCGTCGTATCGGTCGAACCTTCCTCGCGCCGATGGGTTGCTCCGCATGCTCGGCAGGGAAACCCATGCTGGCCAGCAGCGGTCCCGCGAATGCGCGACTGATATCGCGCAACTGAGAGACCTGCTCATGAGTGAGGTGGTCAAGCAGGTAGCGGCGCACACTCTGAAGGTGGGGCGGCGTCGCTGCGTTGAGGGCGACGAAGCCTGCATCGGTGAGCACGGCAACGCTGCCGCGGCGGTCGTCCGCTGAAGGCTCGCGTCGCACCCAGCCGCGCTTCTCCAGGCGCAGCATGCTCTCCGAGATTCGGCTCGGCGAGAAGCACAGCGCTGTGGCGAGCTTGCTCATGCGCACGGCACGGCCAGGCATGTCCGACAGCATGAAGAGAATGCTGTAGTAGGCATGCGTGAGGCCGGCCTGTCGCTGGAGGTCGCGATCGAGCTGGTCGAACAGCAGGTGCACGCCAATCACAAATGCCCGCCAGGCGTCAGCCTCGTCTGCTGAGAGCGGGGACTGCCGTGTGGTCGGGGAACGCCTGGCCATGCTACATGCTATCCATTTCAATCTTGAAGTATGCGATTGGCGCTGCTAAACTCGGGTCGAAACTCCGATGTTCACTGTTGAAGAAGAGGGGGAATGGCGTCTGAGCAGGGCCGTAGTTCGTGCTGACTGCCGCTGCTGCACGTAACCATCGCCGATGAGAGCATCATCCTGACCGGCTTGGCGCGCGCAGGTTGCGAGTCGTGCTGGGATGGCTTGCCAACCGCGGTGGTGTACCACACGCGCGAAAACGCACGCACGAGTTGATCCCACGGTTGTTGTGAGCCTCTGCAGACCACATTCGGAAGACAAGGTGCCACTCCCATCATCCAGACGCGTCTCGCCTCAGCGGACGGTCTCTGGCTTGCCCGGTCCGAGATCCGGAGATCGAGTGGGACGGCACTGATGTCGACCGGCCGGCTTGGCGGCGGCCTGGTCCCGCGTCCGGAACTGCTGGGGATCCTGGAGCGCGCTGCGGCTGGCCCTGTCACCCTGGTCACGGGACCAGCCGGTAGCGGCAAGACGGTCCTCGTCCGGTCCTGGCTTGAGGACCGCGGGCCGGACCAACCAGCGGCCTGGGTCTCGGTGGAGCGCGGCGAGCGCGACCCGCAGCGCTTCTGGACCACGCTGGTCAACGAGCTGCGCGCGGCGGGTGCGAACATCGAGGCGTTGACCCCATCGCCAGAGTTCGATGGGGCCGCGGCGGTTCGCGAGCTCGTCGCCGAGCTGGTGTCGCTGAACCAACGTCTTGTCCTGGTGATCGACGATCTGCATGAGGTCGGCGCCGCGGACATACTCGAACAGCTCAGCTACCTGCTTGATCACCTTCCAAGCGCGCTGCATGTCCTGCTGATCACGCGCCACGATCTGCAGCTCGGTCTGCACCGCCGCAGGCTCGCCGGCGAGCTGACCGAGTTACGAAGCGCAGATCTCCGCTTCACGCTCGACGAGACTCGGACAATGCTCTCGGCTCTGGGGATCGGCCTCTCGGAGACATCGCTCCAGTTGCTGCACGACCGCACCGAGGGTTGGGTCGCGGGGCTGCGCCTGGCGACCATCTCGCTGACGGGCCATCCCGACCCAGAGCGGTTCGTCGTTCAGTTCTCGGGCAGCGAGCGGACCGTTGCCGAATACCTGCTGGCCGAGGTGCTCCAGCGGCAGCCTGCGCACGTGCGGCGGCTGCTTCTGCGCGCGTCGTTGTTCGACCGGATCAACGGACCGCTCGGCGACCTTCTGACCGGCAGCTCTGACTCCGGGCGCCAATTGCAGGCGCTCGCTGATGCCGGCGCGTTTGTCGTCGTGCTCGATTCGAATCGGACCTGGTTTCGCTTGCACCACCTGTTGGGCGACCTGCTCGCTGTCGAGCTGCGACACACCGAGCCCGACCAGATCACCCGCCTGCAACTGGCCGCGGCGAAGTGGTATGCCGAGCACGGCTTCGTCATCGAGGCCATTACCCATGCCCAGGCGGCCGGTGATCGCGATATGGCAGCCGGGCTGCTCATCGAGCACTACTTCAGCCTCACACTCGATGGTCGCCAGGCGACGGCGCACGCACTCCTCGATGCCTTCGCTCCGTACCCGGAGGTCGCCGCCCCGGAGGTCGCCCTCGTTATCGCCGCCGAGCAGCTCGCCGAGGGCTCGCTCGATCAGGCGGCCGCCTACCTGGGGCTAGCACAGCGACATGCCGAGGCAGTGCCTGGAGAGGGGCGGCACCGATTCGACATGGCCATGCTCGTCAACCGGCTGACACTCGCGCGTCGTTTGGGGGACTTCAGGTCGGTCCTGGCCGAGGTGCAGCCACTCAAGGTGCTTCCAGCGGCGAGCAGCAGTCGCGACATCTCCATGTACAACGACGTCCGTGCGGTGATGCTGATGAACCTCGGCATCGTCGAGGTGTGGTCCGGGCGCCTGGACGAGGGCTCGCAGCACCTCCAGGAGGCTCGCCAGCTCGCTGGGCAGATCGGGCGCCCGTACATCGATGTCGCCTGTCGGGCGCACCTGGCATCTGTGACGAGCTGGCGGTCCTTCACCCAATCGCTCGTGGCGTGCCGGGAGGCGATCGCGCTGGCCGAGACCCACGGCTGGGGGTCAGATGCGGTCATCGGCCCGGCGCTGGTCACCATGGGAACCTCGCTCATGCAGACCGGGCGGCTCGACGAGGCCGAGGCGTGGCTGGCGCGTGCTGAGCAGATGCTGCGGCCAGACCTCGAACCCGCGATCGGACTGCTGCTGCACATGGCGTACGGCGGACTGTACTTCGCCCGCGGCCACAGCGCCGAGGCGATCGAACGCTTTCGCGACGCCGAGCGGCTCGGGGTACTCCTGGTCACGGGCTCGCCGCTGGCTACGCAACTGCGCTCTAGCACCTTGCGCATCGAGCTCGATCTCGGACAGACCGCCGCGGTCCGAGATGTGCTGGCCGGGCTGACCGAGGCCGAGCTCGATGCTGGCGAGGGCCGCGAGGTGCTCGCCAGATTGGCGCTCGCCGAAGGCGACGCCAAGACGGCGGTGGCCGTGCTTGGGCCGACCCTGAGCGGCAGAGCCGGGGTTCACCACGTCAACGTGCTTGTCCGCTCCCTCATCTTCGAAGGCCTGGCGCGTCAACGACTTGGTGACACCCGCGGCTCGGAGGACGCCGTCGAGCGAGCCCTCGAACTAGCCGAGGAGGACTCGCTGATACTGCCGTTCCTCCACACGCCGAGCCGTGAGTTGCTCGAGCGCCATCCACGCTATCGCACCGCCCACGCTGCCTTTATCGACGAGATCCTCGACGTGCTCTACGGACAGGCCATCACCTTGGAAAGCGCGCCACCGGAGGGCCTGCTGGAGGAGCTGAGCGATGCCGAGCTACGCATCCTGCGCTACTTGCCGACGAACCTTTCCTCCGCGGGCATCGCCAACGAGATCTACGTCTCGGCGAACACTGTGAAGACGCACATGCGCACCATCTACGCCAAGCTCAACGCCCACACCAGAGCCGAGGCGGTCGCGCGCGGACGTGCGCTGGGGCTTCTCGGTCACACCGCTCGCCACCCCTGAGTCGCCACACACGCGATCCGTTAGTGACGCTCAGATCGAAGCACCTCGCGTAGCTGAGCGTAAGCGCGCGGGCTGATCACCCGATTCGTGTGAGGACGCCTCACCCGCGCATGGAGAACGCTGGTAATCGTGAAAGCATGGCTCTTAGGGCTGCCCCGGGCCCCGCGTCGCGGAGGTCGCAGCGGTCCTGCTGTGGGCTGGCCTGATCGCGTTTGAGTTCGCGCTGATCGTGAGCCAGGGCGGTGCCACTTCGTCGGGCGTGGATGCAGCCGCGGGCGATCGGGCCCATGGCCAATATCTGGCAACTGTCTTCGCCTGCCAGGACTGCCACAGCTTGCGAGGCTCCAATGGCGTCCTCCTTGCGCCCAAGACCTTTATGGCCGGCGGCGAACAATTCCCTGGCCCTCACGTCCAAGAACGTGACCCAGATCGCCCCGTTACTCCACGAGGCCACGCTCGAATCGATGATCCGCTGCCGCCTGCTCTTCCTGGGACCGATGCCTACCGCCGCCTACAACCAGATGGCAACCCAGGACATGCGCGATCTCGTCGCCTATTTGCGCATGCTCCCGCGGGTCGATCACCCCTTGTCGCCCGATGCTCTCGCACCTGGCTTCGTGCCGCCGCCGCTGAATCAGGCCATCAGCGTGCCAGCTGTGGCGCCGAGCGGTCTGACGGCAGAGCGGGGGGCGTACCTTGTCCAGCAGGGGGACTGCACTGACTGCCACACGCCGCGTGGTCCCAACGGAGCACCCGACGAGACGCGCCACCTCGCAGGTGGCGGACAGTCGTATAAGCAGGCCGATGGCCAGGTGGTGCTACCGCCCAACCTCACGCCAGCCGGGCCACTCAGCTCCTGGAGCGACGACGAGATCGTGAATGCCATTCGCCAGGGACGTGCCCCCGACAGCCATCAACTGAATCCGCTTATGCCGTACGCAAGCGCTTATCACGTCTACACGGACACTGATGTGCGTGCCTGTAGTCGCCTATCTGCGATCGCTGCCGCCGGTGGTGAACGACCTGCCACCCAACCCCGTGTGGCCCGGCGGGCAGTGCTGGCGACTCGGCACAATGGAGCTTGCCGTCAGCTGGAACGGTGGTGAGCATCAGCCGTTTTGACCAAGCAGCACGGACCGGAGTGTCTGGCACAATTGTTCGCCGTGTGTAGCAAGCGTGGGTTGATCGGGCGATCCAGCGACGACAGGTCTGAACCCGCCCGGACCTGTAACAGCCGGCACGGATCGCCCGGTTTGCCACGACGGCGGCTGTCCCGTGCGGTTGACGCCGCGTCGTTCCCGGCGTTCGATGCCGTGGGACCGTGCTTGCCAGCCGAGCCGTTCGCGCTCAAAGCTTCGCAGATCGACAGGAGCGATGCGCATGCTTTTGCCGCACATTTCCCGGGCATACCGCTCCGCTTCGACCGGAGTGGCGCCGACAGCCACGAGATCGCGAGCGATCGCCAGGTCTCGATTCCGAAGCGGCAGCGTAACCGCGGCCACGTCCGAGCCTAGACCGCGATAGAAGGCCTCGACCAGCAGCCGGGCAACCGGCTCATGGTCAGAATCTTCTGGCTCCGGCGATTGGTCGACATCGGTCATGACAACCCCCTGCCGCTGCTGCCGTTTCCCTGCGGGGGGCGAGGGGGGTGTGTTCCTGTGACTGTTCCCTGGTGACGATTCTTCCCTGCAATCGGTTGCCCCGAACTGCGCCAGGGCGAGTTCGATCGCGTGTTCGGTGACATGCCGCAGCTCTTCGAGATCGCGGCGGACAGCATCTGCTTGCTGCCACGGCACGGCCAGGATGTAAACGTTGCTCGTGTTGCGCTGGATCGAGACTCGGCGCTCGACGCGAACGGCCAGTGGTTGTTTTGGCTGCCCATGTTCGTCGCGATCGCCGGCGAGCCACTGAAGGTGATAGCGGACCATACGCTCGCCGAGGCCTGTTCGCTCGCGGATCTCGCGCTCGCCGGGAAGGCGACGCCGTTGTCCGTGGCGCGGCCGGCGAGCCACAGGAGCACCAACTTGCGTGCCGACTGCAGGCCGAGGTCCGACACCCACGCTTGAACCTTGTCACTCACGGCAGGGCCAATCCAGTGGCGTGACCGCAGCGCTGGCAGGCACGTATTCGATCAAATTGAAGTTAGGCACAGGGTCTCCCTCTTGCGGCGGGAGCTCGTCTGCGGCACAATCACAGTGTCTCGTCCGTGATATGCGGCGGTGAACGTCCGTCCGCTCAATTGTTCGAAGGCCGTCAGTGTTGGTAGCGCTGGCGGCCCTTTTTATGGGGTGATGAATTAACCGCTTATGGCGGTGGTGAACATGACCGGCGGCGGCGGTTTCCTGGCTACATGAGCCGACGGGTCGCCCATCGCTTGGGTGGTCAATGTCGCTCTTGCGAGCCGGTGGCCCGCGAATCGCCTGGCCCCCAAGTGCGGTGACCAGCGAGTCGGTGGGTGCCCGGTGCGCACGACCAGACGGCGATCCAGAGGGGCACGAGCTGAGGAGTTGACCACCAGATTGACCATCGAGCCGGACAAAAAGCGTCGCTAGCTGGCGCTCTGGGTGGAAAACCGGTGTTCTACGTGAGATGCAAACGGCCTGTGGAACAGACGATGGAAGGGGGACCACTTTGCTGGCAGGCAAGGGGTCCAGGGTTCGAATCCCCGATGCTCCACCCCGATTTCGATCTCAAGAGCCCGCCTATGGGCGGGCTCTTTGATGACCGTGGCGGCAGGGGGCACTCAAAAAGGCACTCAGTCTATGTTTGAGTATCACTACGGCACAGTTCGGCATGCGGCGGAAGTACGGAACCAAGGGCATGTGGAAATCCGAACGAGGGTGCTCGGCTCCTAAGGGATTGTAAAAGTATTATCTCCGGGGGTTGGAGGGCTTCCGGCCAAGTGGGCTGATGACGTAGAGTGCGGGCATCACTAGAGGACGGTGAAGACCTGAGGGATGCCAACCGAGACGATTCACGCCTGCCGGTGTGGTCCATGCATGCGGGGCGAAGCCCATCCAGAGCGAGAGCGGCATTATCAGATGAACCTATTCCTGAGTCGACTGGACGAAGGCCAACGTCGTTGGTACCTGGTCTTGAGTCGCAGCGTATGGGTTGGGGTGCCGATCGGCTGTTGATGGAGATCACGGGTGTTGATGAGAAGACCATTCGGCGTGGACGAGAGGAGCTGTCTGCTTCGCTGGTGAACCAACCTGCGG
>JBPCIO010000154.1:0-5554 GCA_051006215.1 Chloroflexota bacterium | reverse complement strand
GCGCGCCTGGCGCGCTCGTACCTGGTGATGCGCGCCGAACAAGCGGCCGATCGCCAGCCACACGATCCCGCGCCGCGCCTGCGCGGAACTGTGCGTCTCCCGAAGCTGATCTCGGTCCAGCTCAACTCACCCGAGGCGCACGCCCAGTACCGTCTGGCTATCCTGGCCCGACTGGCGACCGGTGGTGCGCCCTGGTTCACGCTGGCCTTCGGCGCCTGAACAACGCCTCAGCCGCGCTCGGCGCGGCTCACAAAACGGATAGCACACGCTTCGCAGCACCCGTGACTGGCGTCACGGATCAGGACGGCCGCGACTGTCCGATAGTTGCCGTCCGTGTCGGCAATCCGCCGACACCAGGCGCACTGTCGAACGAATCCGTGGGTGTCCCGGGCGTAGCTGTCGGTGCTGTCAGCCGGCGTGGTCATCTCTCAATCACTATCGGACGACTGATCCGGGGGTGCAGAGCAACTCGGCGCCTTGGACAGCGTCGTGCCACGCTTGGTATGTCGGACTCGGACCCAGCCCCCGGCACAAACTGCCTGCGTCGTCCTGCGGTGGCATCTACACTGTCGATGTGGCGGCTGGCGCGCCCCGCATCGCGGTAGTGCAGTTTCCGGGCACCAATTGCGAGCGGGAAACTCTGCGCGAGCTGCGTACTTGCGCAGACTTCCCGGTCGATCTGGTCTGGCACGCCGACCCGTTCCCACCTGGGCAGTACGCAGCGGTGATCCTGCCTGGTGGTTTTGCTCACGGGGACCACTTACGCGCCGGCGCTATCGCACGTTTTTCGGCGATCATGCCGGGCATCCAGCAATTCGCCGCCGACGGTGGCCTGGTGCTGGGTATCTGCAACGGGTTTCAGGTGCTTCTCGAGGCTGGCTTGTTGCCAGGTGCGATGCTTCGCAATGCGTCTGTCCAGTTCCGATCGGACTGGGTCTGGTGCCGAGTGGAGCGTACTGACACCCCGTTTACGGGCGGGTGCAGCGTCGGCCAGGTACTGCGCCTGCCGATCGCGCATGGCGAGGGGAACTACGTGTCGCTAGCCGAGCCCGAGGGGCTGGTCGTTTTGCGCTACTGTGATGCCGACGGCAACACCTTCCCGTCGGCCAACCCAAACGGGTCACAGGACAATATCGCGGCCGTCATCAACCCGGCTGGCAATGTTCTTGGGCTCATGCCGCACCCGGAGCGCGCAGCAGACGCGCTGCTTGGCAGTACCGACGGCCGCTTTGTCCTCGAGTCGCTGGTGCGTTCGGCAGCAGCATGACCAGCGCGGCAGTGAGGCCAAACCTGCGCGCTTTTGGACTGCTGCCAGCCGAATACGACTACATCGTCGAGCGCCTGGGTCGGGAGCCGAACCTGATCGAGCTGGGCATGCTCGGCGCAATGTGGAGCGAGCACTGCAGCTACAAGCACTCGCGAATGCTTCTGAAGCTTCTGCCGACGAGCGGTCCCCGCGTCCTACAAGGGCCGGGCGAAAACGCTGGTGCTGTCGACATCGGCGGAGGATTGGCGGTGGTCCTCAAGATGGAATCGCACAACCACCCGAGCGCCGTCGAGCCCTTCGAGGGCGCCGCGACTGGCGTTGGTGGCATCCTGCGCGACATCTTTACGATGGGCGCTCGCCCAGTTGCCCTGCTCGACTCGCTGCGGTTCGGGGATCCGTCGGACGCGCGCACACGGCATCTGCTGGCGGGAGTGGTCGGCGGGATCGCCCACTATGGCAACTGCATCGGCGTTCCGACCGTCGGCGGCGAGATCAGCTTCGACGCCGGCTATACGGGCAATCCGATCGTCAATGCGATGTGTGTGGGTGTGGCGCGAGTGGGGCGACTGATGCGAGCGCGGGCGAGCGGACCCGGCAACCCACTGCTGCTGGTAGGCGCCGACACCGGTCGGGATGGTCTGCAGGGCGCCGCGTTTGCCTCGAACGAGGATCCTGAGTCGAGCCACCGAGGCGTGGTCCAGGTCGGCAATCCGTTCCTCGAAAAACTGCTGCTCGAGGCATGCCTGGCGGTGCTCGATAGCGGCGACGCTGTGTTGGCGATGCAGGACCTGGGCGCGGCCGGGCTGACGTCGGCTGCGATCGAAATGGCAGCCCGGGGTGGTCTGGGCGTGGAGGTCGACGTTGGGCGGGTGCCACGCCGGGAGACGGGGCTCACGCCGTTTGAGGTCATGCTCTCGGAGTCGCAGGAGCGCATGCTGTTGCTGGTGCGGCGGGGTAGCGAGCAGACAGTGCGTGACCATTTTGCTCGCTGGGACCTGCACGCCGAGGTCATCGGTCAGGTCACCCACGAGGGCTTGATCACGGTCCGCGACGGGGCCGAGACGGTGGCCGACCTGCCGATCGCCTTGCTCACGGACGAGGTACCGGCGTACGACCTGGTCGTCGAACGGCCCGCCAGCATTTGGCGGGACTCGGCAGACGCGGCTGGGGCGGACGGTACTCGGGCGGCGACCCAGGAGGCAGCCGGGGATGCTCTGCTTCGGTTGTTGGCTAGTCCGAACTTGCGCAGCAGAAAGTTTGCTTTTCGCCAGTACGACTCGACCGTCCAGGCCAATACGGTTGTGGGCCCGGGCGGCGGCGCGGCCGTCGTCCGCATAGAGGGCACCCGCACAGGACTTGCCCTCACCACCGATTGCAACCCACGCTACACGCGCCTCGACCCGCGCCAGGGCGCCGCCCAGGCCGTCGCCGAGGCTGCCCGAAACCTCGCCTGCGTCGGAGCTGAACCGATAGCCGTCAACGATTGCCTCAACTTCGGCAACCCCGAAAAGCCCGACGTGGCGTGGCAGTTGAGCGAGGCTATCGGTGGACTCGCCGAAGCTTGCCGAACGCTGGGCGTGCCCATCGTCAGCGGCAACGTGAGCCTGTACAACGAGACCGCGGGCCGGGCCATCCCGCCCACCCCTACTGTCGGAATGGTCGGCTTGCTCGACGACGTCAGCCTTGTCGTCTCAGCCGGTTTTCTGCCAGCCCACACGGTCATACTTCTGGGCCAGCCCCCGGCCGGCCTGGGCGCCAGCGAGTACGCCGGAGACGGCGCGTTTCCCCGGTTCGACCTCGAATCTGAACGCCGACTCGGGCTGCTGCTGCGCGAGCTTGCCGAGCAGCGTCTGGTGCAGTCGGCTCAGGACGTTGCCGACGGTGGACTCGGTGTCGCGCTCGCCGAGTGTGCGCTTATCGGCGGGACAGGCGCCACACTCGAGATTTCCGGCGCGCCTGAGGTAGTGCTATTTTCGGAGGACCAGGGCCGAGCCGTGGTCACGTGTCGTGTCGAGGATGTCCGGGCAGTGCTTGAATTGGCTGCCACCTGCGACCTGCCCGCGTGTGTGGCAGGTGTGACGGGAGGCGATCGTCTCCGCGTCGCCGGTGCGCTAGACCTCAGCTTGACTGCGCTGCGCTCGGCCTGGGAGGGCGTTCAATGAAACCGCGCGAAAAGTGCGGCGTTGTGGCGGTCATGAGCACGCGTGCCGAGCCTGCGCGGCTTGCCTTTTTCGCCCTGTACGCGCTCCAGCATCGAGGCCAGGAGAGCGCTGGCATTTGCACCGCTGATGGGCACAGCCTCAGCAATCTCACGGGCATGGGGCTGGTCAGCCAGGTGTTCCACGAGCGCGATCTGTCGAAGCTGGGAGGCTGGCTCAGCATCGGCCACACCCGTTATTCGACGACCGGCTCCAGTCGCGCCGAGAATGCGCAGCCATTCGTGGTGGGCTCCCCCTCGGCGACGGACGAGGGGGAGCATCTGGGCAGTCTGGCGCTGGCCCACAACGGGAATCTGGTCAACGTCGACGAGGTGCGCTCAGAGGTCGAGCGCCTGGGTATCCGCCCACGCACCTCGACTGATTCTGAGCTCATCGCACATCTGATCGCTCACTCGCCTGGTGATGACTGGTCGAGTCGCATGCGGCGGGTCCTCAGGCGGCTCAGAGGCGCGTTCTGCCTGGTCATGCTTACCCGTGACCGGGTCTACGCCGCGCGCGATCCGTGGGGGATCCGACCGATGGTGCTCGGCAGACTGGCGGATGGCTGGGCGGTGGCATCCGAAAGCTGCGCGCTCGACACCATCGGCGCGCAGTTGATTCGCGAAGTGGCGCCAGGTGAGCTACTGTCGATGGGCGAGGACGGGGTGCGTTCCGAGCAATTCTCGCCACAGCCGCCGCCAGCGCGGGCCGCCTGCTCGTTCGAGTTCATCTACTTCGCTCGCCCAGACAGCCTGATGGACGGACAGCTGGTGTATTCGGCGCGCGAGCGCATGGGCGAAGAGCTCGCCCGCGAGCACCCGGTCGATGTTGACTTTGTCATGCCAGTGCCCGATTCGGCCACGCCGGCGGCAATCGGCTTCGCCCGAGCGGCTGGGCTGCCGTACCGCGAGGGCCTGGTCAAGAACCGGTATATCGGGCGCACGTTCATCCAACCCCAGCAGCGGCAGCGCGAGGCCGGCGTCGACTTGAAGTTCAACCCGCTGCCGGAAGTGCTGCGTGGGCGGCGGATCGCGCTCGTCGACGACAGCATCGTGCGCGGCACGACCACCCCTCGTATCGTGGCCATGCTGCGACGCGCGGGTGCGGCCGAGGTCCATCTGCGCATTTGCGCCCCGCCTATTCGCTACGCCTGTCACTTCGGCCTGGACACTGCGCCCGAGGACACGCTGATCGCCCACAACCACACGGAAGCCGAGATCCGTACCGCAGTAGGCGCAGATTCACTCGGCTACTTGAGCCTGGATGGATTGGTCAGAGCGATCCGGTTGCCTGAACAAGGCTTGTGCAACGCGTGTTTCCACGGTCGCTACCCGATGGCCATCGACGGCGTTCGGGAAAAGTTGGCCTTGGAAAGCGTTTGACCCTGCGCTACGCCGCGGCGGGGGTCGACATCGCGGCTGCCGAGGAGAATGTTCGCAGCATCGGGCAGCACGTGCGCTCCACGCATGGCGCCTCAGTGCTGGGCGACTTCGGCGCGTTTGCTGGCTTGTTCCATCTGCGGGACGTGCGCGATCCGGTGCTGGTCGCGAGCACCGACGGCGTCGGCAGCAAGGTCTTGCTTGGGCTGCAGCTCGGGCGCTTCGACGTCCTGGGGCGTGACCTCGTGAATCTTTCGGTCAACGACGTGCTCACCGCCGGCGGCCGACCGTTGTTTTTCCTCGACTACGTTGGACTGCACGCCATCGACCAACCGACGATGAATGCGCTGGTGGCTGGCATGGCGGCGGCGTGCCGGGACAACGGCTGCGCTCTGCTGGGTGGCGAGACGGCCCAGCTACCGGACCTGTACGCGCCCGGGCACCTCGACCTGGCCGGCACGGTGGTCGGCGTCGTAGAGCGCGCAAGCCTCGTCGATGGGTCCCGTGTCAGACCGGGCGATCGCGTCTGGGGGTTGCCCTCGACTGGCCTGCATACGAATGGCTTCAGCCTGGCCAGACGTCTGGTCGCCGACCTGGATCTTGGATCCGACCCTGGTGGACAGCTGGGCCAGCCACTGGGCGATGCATTGTTGGCAGCCCATCCTTCGTATTACCCCGCGTTGAAGCCCGTTCTGGCCAGGCTGGAGGCC
>JBPCIO010000153.1:0-6927 GCA_051006215.1 Chloroflexota bacterium | reverse complement strand
CGAATTCACCTGGACGCGAGGTCCAGGGCGAGTAGCCCTGGGGAGGGGGCCGCAGCCCACGACTTAAACTAATGATTAACTCGTTACCAACCTTCCGTTGAGAGATATATCTTAGCCCTCCTCTAATGTGCTCAGGTATTTGAGGGCGCGAATGCCGGGTAGGAAGAAATAGGCGCCGCCGCGGATGGTGACGAAGTTTGGGAGGTTCGTGTAGCGGGTCCGGACCGGGTCGGCCGGGACGGAGAAATTGCAGCCGACGGCCGTGTGGTTGGCAACCACCGGGTCAGGCTCGTCGTAGAGTTGGTTGAAGGTCGGGTTGTTGACCCAGGTGTGCTGGATGAACTCGAACTGCCGGGCAATGTTGCCCGCCAGAGCTACGAAGTACAGCCCACGATCCGGATCATCCGCCGGCGCATCCCCCAAGGCGTCCTCGACCGGTTGTCCGTATTCGCGGCCGCGTCGCAGCAGCCGGTGGCGTCTATCCAGGGACACGGACGCTTCAGTGCCGGGGCTCGGGTCCAACGAATCGCGCGGATGTGAACGCCGGACGTGTGCACCGATGGGGCAGTTGAGCCCGAACTCGTCTCCATAGAAGTAGGTGAAGTCGTTGGCGGTGGCAAGCGCCGGGTCGTCGTCGTCCGGCGTGAGGGTCACCGGCGCGCCACTTGGCCAGCGGCCGACCATCTTCGCCGCCAGTCGCGTACGCGCGTGCGCGTCGCTGGCACCATCCGGCTGACGTGTCGCCTCGTCGAGGTAGTGCCAGAAGCCGCGCACATCCTGAGCCAAGTGGCGGAAGACGACGTACGAGCCATTCCGGCCGAAGTCCGCCTTGCCGCCGCCTTCGGCATCCGAAGCGAGCAGATGGTCCGGGTCTGCGCTCCGATCGATCAGGGGACGAGCCGTATAGCGCCCGTATTCGTTGACGTAGCCGAGGATGAACTCGCCTGCTTTGATAGTGTTCGCCGGGATGTCCGTGCGCGAAGAAAGTCCAGCGATCGTCGGTTGCGAGATGCCGTCGGCAAAACCAAAGTGCTCTTTGCCATCCAGGCTAATCGTGGCATCCAGGCGTGTGATTTCCGACACGCCCTCACCAGTGAACGTGTGTTGGTCGAGCGTGGATTCGTCGCGCGCGAACTGCAGTAGCAGGATATCCACCGCCGGTGTGTTGGGCCCGCCCCACAGCCACTGCTCAGGCGCGTTCGGTCCGACGTCACCCAGAATTCGGCGGCGGTGCGGAGTGACCATGCCAGTGGTGAACTCATTCGAGAAGGATCTCAGCGCCTGTGCTGGCAGCCCGAGTTTTCTGAGTCCGTTGGCGGTAACGGCCACATTCAAGGCAATGCCGGTTGGCCTGGTGGAGCCGGGGGTAACCTGGCTGGCAAGTCCGGCCAACCACCTGCGCCCGCCGGCGGGGTCATCGATCTGCAGGAGCACGTATCTGGCCGCGGGCAACTCCGGGTATCCGCGTACGATCAGCCCCTGGATGTCGTCTAGGTCCAGGCGAAGCAACGTGTTTCCTCCCTCAGAGTCGCCGTAGCCAGGCACGCGTGGCGCCGTCATCCATGGCGCCGTACAGCCCGGCCCGTATTTTTGCATTGTTGTCGATGTTCAGTGCAGTCAGTCCCTTGTAGGCGGCATACCAGAACGGAGCCACCAACTGGTGGTTCAAGTTGAAACGCTTGAAGACCTGCTCGTCGTGGGCGCCGTCGAGGATGAGCCACCTGGTCTTGGGGTAGTCAAGCCCACTGCTGAACGAAGCATTCAGGCCCCAGGCGATCTTGTCGACGAAATCGTCCATGTAGTTCTCCAGGCTACCGTCGTAATTGCTGGTAAAGATGACCCGCCGCTTCTGGTCGATGAAGGTCCAACGCGCAAAGTGAATCGTCTTCACGCCGATCAGGCTGGCGCGGTTGAAGACATGCCGCGTCAGCACGCCAGTGCCCCACAGCACCAGCGTGCCCGTGAAGCGGCGGAAGGGTCCTGGCTTCAGCAATCCGGCTGACGTGAAAGGGTTTTGTATGCCGTGGTCTTCCTGCGCTGCCAGAGCCTGGACGTGCGCGTCGTCTGGAGTGATATCGCGTGCGACGTCTGCCTTTTCATGCCGCCGCAGCAGAAACGCCCAGATTGGTAAGCCGAGCAAAATGACAGGAAAGAGCACGATGCCGGCCGTACCCACCAGTACCGCGTGGACCGCTTCCCCCAGGATGTACGCCGGCTCAGGCGCAGGCACGGGGCGACGCGCCCAGGCGAGAGTGGCTTCACGCTCCACAAACTCCTGGATGGCTGCGCGTACACGGCGCGGGTCGGCGCCGCGCCACTCGCTCGGGGTGCGATCGAGAAAGCTTTGGATCGCCTGACGGAGCGCTGCATCGTGCTGGATTTGCTCGACGGTGCGGCCGATGGTGTTGACGTAGTGAGCCGCCACCGGGATCGAGTGGTCGCGCAAAAAGTCCAGTACGCTGGCTCGGCCCGGGTAGCCAGTGCAGTGCGCATACACGCTATCCAGACCAGCGCTCGCCACGCTGCACAGCGCAGCCAAAAACGCGCTGCCCTGGCCGTCTACGTCCGCGTCCAGAATGAGCCGCGGCGACAGGGGGTGACCCTGCAAATCAAACGCGGCGTCGATGATGAAAAAGCGCGCGAAGTGGACGTTGGGGATCTTGCCAAACGGCAGCAGAGAGTTGTTAGCGGCGTCCTGGCCGGCAGTCACCAGTAGTTGCCGAAGGGGCACCACGTGTCCGGGGAGGATGTCGGCCATCACTGTGACGGCGGTTTGCGTGGTCACCATGGCGTCTCGAGAGCCTGGCTGTTCACGCCCGCGGCGTGAGGGAGTTCGCAAATTGGAGGACGAAGTTGATCGTTTTCTTGCCTTCGATGAACACGATGCCCAAAAACGTCCCTGGGCTGACTTCGCGGATCTCGTCGCGCACCGTGCGCGCGACGAGCGACGTCTTCGAGTAGTCCAGGATGATGGCTGGTTGTTGGTCGAACCAACTTGGCGCGATATACACCTTCGCCTTGATCAGGTGCCAGCCGAATGGGCCAACCTTGTTGAGCAGATAACCGCGCGATCGGTACACAAATTTGCCCCGCCAGGCCAACCAGCGCGCAAACCATAGGATCGGCCCCTCGACCTCGGTGCCGGCGCCGGCGATGACGGTGCCGCTGGCATCGCCGTCAGGGATCTCGCCCATGGGACTGTGGCGGAACAGATTGTCGAGCTCGGCTTGGGTCATGCGCGTGAGGTCGTTCAACGTAACAGCCATCAACGTGTCCACCCTCTTGTGTTTGAGATTGCCTTTGTAATCGAATACCGCACTTCAGGTGCCTTTAAGATTGGCGCAGGCTGGTGGTGCCGGCAGTTGGCCACGGGGCGAAAGCGTTGTCGACGCGGCTGAGAGTCGGGCCCAGGCCCGGCGCGTGGCGGAGCAGCACCGTGGAAAACGTATTGTCGGCAATCCACTCCATCCCGGTCTGGGTGTAGACGCGCGGCGTGAAGTCGGTCGTGAAAAAGCGATCGCTCTTGAGCCGACGCGAGGCCATCAAAATGAAAATGCGGAACGCCGTATCCGAAAACCCGAAGCCTGGCGGTACTGGCTCAGCGTACAACCCGATCATCAGATCGACGCTGTCGATGTCGCCGGCGTAGACGCGCCGAAGTTGAGCAACCCACTCCGGATTGTCGCTGAGTTGTTCGAAGCGGCGCAGACGCGGCTTGTGCAGCAGCTCACGGAAGTCGTTGTAGCGGGGTACACCACGCTCGCGGATACGCAGCACGTCGATTGCCCCGACGTCGTTCACGATGCCGTCCAGGTCGGTGAGCCGCTGCAACGAGGTGGGAAAGTTGTGCAGCGTGATGGCGCCCGGATGTAGCGTGCCCAGCGAATACAGGGCATCTGTGAAACCCACTTCTTGCAGTGCCGGCCGCGCGCGTGAGAACGCTACCTCGGGGAACGTCGTCTCGAGCACCGGCGTGTCGTCGTCGACTGAGCGGAAGCTGAGTTGGTCCGGCAAGAGCGGATGCATCCGATACACGGCGACGAACTCTTCGGTGATGGAGTACGGTACGCCGTGGTGGTCGGTGGGCGAACCTGGGATGCCGCTGACGACTTCGCTCGGACTCAGGCGCCCAACCAGCCTCGACAGCCGCTCCATCTCCAGCCCCCACCAGTTAGCGCGCAGGGCGAACCGGGTTGTGGGGTGGGCGATGATGGCCGGGGTCCACTCCACAGTATGAATTTTCGCCAGCAGCGCGGCGTTGATCAGTCGGGCGTGCTGAAACAGGTCGTCATCGGACCAGGTTGGGTATTCGGCCACCAGGCGATCGCAGATGGCGTTGTGTTCGAGCGTGAACAAGTTGTGCAGCAGACTCAACCCGATCCACCAGTTGCCGCTCACACCGGTGACATCGATCCCCTTGGCGTCCAATTGCAGCAAGTTGTCGGCGCCAAGGATCAGCTTGCCAGTGTGGCCGGAGCGCAGTCGCCCGAGCACATCGGCGCTGCTGCCATACAGCTGTGAAGCATCCCACCAGTGCGTCGCCGTGTTGGCGTAGGTCGGTGGGTAGCCCCCGCCGCCGGGCGGACGTGTCGGATCGGGCCGCGTCCGCAAGA
This sequence comes from Chloroflexota bacterium, assembly GCA_051006215.1. GTDB lineage: Bacteria > Chloroflexota > UBA6077 > UBA6077 > CF-72 > CF-72. The sequence continues at coordinate 2,314 of JBPCIO010000153.1, read as the reverse complement.
TGCGCATGGGTTTCTCGGGCCAGTCGTCGTCGGGCGGAAGGGGCACGTGCCACGGATTCGTCTTGTCGTTTCGGCCGTGGCTTAGCCAATCGTGCACCATGAACTGCAGCCAGGCCGCGGCGTGCAGATTGAGCGTGCCGGCCGGCTTGAAGGTGTCACGGGTGAGCAGCTCCCGGCTGACGAGTCGCGGATTGGGGCTCATGATCCGCTCCGGCGACTCCTGGTACGTTCGCTGGATGGGTACGTTGCGTCCGAAGCGGGCGCCCGTGCTGCCCATGGCCGGGTGGTCGAGGTCGTTGTAGGAGCCGTCCGGGGTGCGCGCCGTCAGGTACCTCGGACTGGTCCCTTCGAGGGGCGGCACGTTTTCACGAGGCGCCAGGTTCGTGTCGTACAGGTTTTCGCGGCGAAGCTTGATCCTGGCCGCCAGCAGCGCGGCGACGCCAAGTGGTAATGGCAGCCGCGGCCAGCCGATCGTCCAGTCGAGCACCTGGCCCAGACTGGCGAACATTCGCTGGGCGCTGCGCGAACGCAGCGCGGCCTGCGCTGCCCGGACTCCGATCAAGGCCGCGCCCGATATGGCTCCGAGCCGCAGCAACGAAAATGACGTCTGGAGATGCTACCAGGAGCCATTCAGCTGCGGGTTGCTATGTTGCGCTCAGGAAGGGGGGTAGACTGCGCGACATGTCCGCCGACAAAGGCCTGCGCCGCTGCGCACGCATCCTGCTTGCACTCATCCGGCTGTTCAACGGACTCGCCGCCCTGCTGGTGCCGAGTTTTCTGGCGCGTCAGGTGGGGATCGACCCGGATGCGAACCCCGGCGCGCTGTACGCGTTTCGCATGTTTGGGATTCGGACCGTTCTGCTTGGCGTCGAGCTACTGATGCAGACGGGTGAGCGTCGCGCGGAGGCACTCCGCCGGGCCATCCTGATCCATGCGTCGGATACGCTGGCGGCGTTCCTGGCCACCATGAGCGGTAACTTTCCCAAGCGCGGCCGACTTATCGTCTACATTTCCGCAGCGAACACCGCTCTGGCCGTGATCGCGAGCCGCTAAATGCCGCCCGGGGGTTGGTCGGACTGGGACACGAGCAGCGGCAGCATTGCGCGATGCGCGTCGCAGTTCACGGACAGCAGGGCGCGGTCGACACCGGCTCTGGCCAGGGCGTCGAGTTGGGCGTGGGCTTGCTCGGGCGTGCCGAAGACCCAGTTGTCGCGACTGTCCAGCATCCGCACGTACTGCGGGTTCGTGGCCTGATACGCCTCCAGCTGGCGTTGGACCTCGCGCTCGTTTTCGCGGACGCAGATCGCCAGGAACGCCGACAGCCGTAGCGTGGCCGGGTCGCGGCCGTTGGATTCGCACGCGCGGTCCAGCCGCTCGCGCGTGGCGCGGACCTGTTCGAGCGACGGCATGTTGATGACGTACTCATCTGCATACCTGGCGGCTAGCCGTGGCAGACGTTCGGCCTTCGACCCGCCTCCGACCAGGATCGTGGGGCGCGGCTGCTGCACTGGCCGGGGCGTGAAATGGGCGTCGTTCAGCTGGTACGCCTGGCCAGCGTGGTTGAACGGGTCCTGGCTCCATAGGCCGGTGATGACCTGAAGCTGTTCTTCAACCAGGTCGACGCGGCGGCCGGCGGCCGGGAAGGCGAAGCCGTACGCGCTGTGCTCGTGCTCGTGCCAGCCAGCGCCAATGCCTAGCTCGGCGCGGCCGTCGCTGATGTGGTCGAGCGTGGCCGCCATCTTGGCCAGCACCGACGGATGGCGAAAAGTGACCGGGCTGACCAACGTTCCGAGCCGAATTCGCGATGTCTCGCGAGCGAGTCCCGCCAGATAGATCCACGCGTCAGCAGCCATCCGTGCGCCCAATCCGCCAGCGTAGCCCTCAGCGCCTCCAGACGGGTAGTAGTGCTCCGCCAGCAAGGCCGCCTCGTATCCCAAAGCCTCGCCCGCCCGAGTCATCGCCAAGGTCTCCGAGTAACTCATCCCCTCCTGAATCTCAATCGAAAGGCACACTCGCACCGGGTCATGGTACCCAGCCATACCGAGAGTGCTTGCATACTCGACTGGCAGTGGAAAGTCGTAACGAGTTTAATTTTATAGTCGTGGGCTGCGGCCCCTCCCCAGGGCTACTCGCCCTGGACCTCGCGTCCAGGTGAGTTCGGAAAACAACTCCCACAACCGCCCGCTGCCGAGCTCGGGCTGCACGTTGTCTTTGCCCGAATGTTACGGCTGAACTGAAATGGTGCCTGACGGTGCGACCAAGACACGGTTGTTCAGGAGGGTGTTGCGAGCATTCATTGCGCGAGGTCCAGGGC
>JBPCIO010000152.1:0-36708 GCA_051006215.1 Chloroflexota bacterium | reverse complement strand
CACTCAACAGCCGTCCTCGCAAAACGCTCGGATGGCAAACCCCAGCGGAAACCCTCGACGATTTCCTACACTCCAGTCAAATCAGATCAGGCGGTGTTGCGACCACCGGTTGAATCCGCCCTGTACGCGTGCGCCGCTGCGTCGCTGCTCCAACAGCACTCCGGCACCACTACGACTCGTAGGTCCATGCTGAACGCCTCGCGCACACTCGTCTCGACGCCACGATTGGTCGCACCGCCGGCGATAATCAGCGTGTCGCGTCGAAGCATGCCCAGCAGTTGGGCGACCCCAGTTCCATAGAACGCACTCGGCCGACGCTTGAGGAACACATAGTCCGTCGCGGCAGGCGCAATCTCGTCTGGGAAGCCGGCCTCGAGTGAACCTTCGACGCAGTTGGTGAGCGACGGTACGCCGGTCCTGGCGCCGAGGTCAGTCGGCAGTAGAACAACGTCAGCACCATCCGCACGACTCACGGGTGTGGTGTACAGAATGGGTAAACCTGCCGTCCTGGCCATCCCAATCAGGCGTATCCATGCCTCCAGCACCGGCCGCATGAGGTCGCGTCGGCCAGGTTCTGAGGGCGTGAGCGCCCGTGTGCACGCGTCGTACACGAGCAAAGCAGTGCGGCGCGGGTCGAGTGGCTCTTTTGACATCGCGTTCATCCAGCTATGCTGGTCCAATGCACGTGCTGGTTCAAGAGTCTCAACGTCGCGCTGGCGCTCGGAGTTTGAGCTGGTGATCGGACGCCTTGTGATTCGTGGACTGCAGTGCACCGGTCGTCATGGCAGCACACCTGCGCAACGCGAGGTGGAGTCGAACTTTCTGGTAGATCTGAGTGTTCAGACCGACTTAGAGCCAGCCGCGAGCAACGACGACCTGTCGAGAGCGGTGGATCTGGCCGCACTCGCGGCGACAGTGCGCGAGGTCGTGGGCGGCCAGTCGCGCGTCCTGTTGGAGACAGTGGTCGTGGCTATCGCGCGGGCGCTGCTGGCGCGGTTTGCGGCGCTCGAGGAGGTGCGTGTGCGCCTGAGCGTACCGCAGCCAGCCGGCCTCGAGGCAGCCGAAGAGGCGATCGAGGTGCTACTCGTCCGCGGCTGATGCGGGGCGTGTCACGGCCAGGGCTGTTGGTGGGCCTGGCCTATCTCGGGTTCGTCGGGCTGGGCGTCCGCAGCGGCTTGCTTGGCGTCGCGTGGCCATCCATTCGGACTGACTTCGACGTCCCCCTGGATGCGCTCGGCGCGCTGCTCGGGCCTTTTTCGATCGGCTACTTGCTTGGCAGTTTTGTGAGCGGTCGGGCGCTGGCGCGGTGGGACCTGGGCCTTCTGCTGGCAACCAGTTTCACCGGCATGGCCATCTGCCTGATCGGCAGCGCCGTGGCACCGGCGTGGTGGCTGTTGCTGGCGCTGGGGGTGCCAGGTGGTCTCGGCACGGGCATGGTCGACGCGGGCCTGAACACATATGTCGCCAACCGGCATGGCGCACGCGAGATGAACTGGTTGCACGCCAGCTGGGGCGTGGGGGTGACACTCAGCCCGCTGATGATGACCGCCGCCATAACCAGCGGTGTGGGCTGGCGCTGGGGATACGCGGCGTGTGGCTGCCTGCTTCTGACGCTTGTGTGCGCGTACCTGGCGACGCGACGGATCTGGCCCAGCCGCGCCGCCGTCACCCAGCCGGCGTCACCGGTACCGGCCAGCCCGACCTACGCGAGCGTCCAATCAGCGGCAAGTGCGGCGGACGCAGGCCTCACCTCGAGCGGCGCCACGATTTGGCAGACACTGCGCCTGCCGGTGGCGTGGCTCAGCATGGTGCTGTTCAGTATCTACACGGGGGTTGAGCTGGGAATCGGGCAGTGGGCATTCCCGCTGCTTGTCGACGCTCGCGGCTTGAGCACCTTCGAGGCGGGCGGCGCGGTGGGTGCGTACTGGGCAGGCTTGACGCTCGGGCGGATCTTCTTCGGCGCGGTGGTGGCTGCAATCGGCGTCGAGCGTTTGCTGCGCTTGTGCATGCTGAGCGTGCTGGTGGGGGTGGGAGCGCTGTGGCTGCCAACCGTGCCAGGCGTAGCCGTGGGCGTGCTGGCGGTGCTGGGTGCGGTTCAGGCACCGGTCTTCCCAGCCCTGGTGACGGTTACACCCGACCACTTTGGCTCGGCCCATACCGCTAATGCGGTCGGCTTCCAGGTGGCCGCCTCGGTGATCGGCGGGGCTGGAATCCCAGCTGTGCTCGGCTTTCTGGCCCAGGCCTTCGGCCTGGAAGTCGTCGTACCGACCCTGGCCGTCGCCGCGCTCCTGCAGATGGCGTGTTACCTGAGCTGGTCAGCCAAGCATTGGAACCGGGCATGACAGGCTACTCTTCGTTACGGGCGAACTGACCCGTTTCTCGGGAGCGTTGGTACATGTAGTTGAAGAACCAGACCGCGAAACCGAAGTACAACACGTTCTCGGCCGCGGCGATGCCAATATCGGACCAGTGGATGTCTGGGACGACGAGGCTTGCGCGGGCAGCCTCGAAGACGTAGGTTGGCGGAAACAGCCGTGCCACGGCTTGCAGCAGCGGCGGCATCACGCTGAGCGGATAGAAGGCGGCGGTGAGTGGCTGGAACACCAGCACCAGGCCCCAAGCTAACGCCTGGATGCGGGTGCCCAGGCGCAGGATGATGCCCAGAATGAGCAGGCCCATGGTGTAGCCGAAGCACAAAAGGTTCAAGAAGAGCAAGGCCAGATTGCCCAGACCCATCCGCAGAACGTTGAAGTCGAACATCGCGGCGGCGACGAGCGCTACGACCGAGAACAGCACCACCGCCTTGACCGCCGCGGACAGGATCTGGGCTAAGACATACTCCGGCATCGACAGCGGCGTGATGAACATGTTGCTGAAGTTGTGAGACCACACATTCCACAGCGCACCCAGGGTCATGGAGTACTGCGTAATCCGGATAATCTCCCACATCATGGTTCCGAGATAGAGGTACTGGGCGACGGTCGGATTCATGACCGAGGACAGAAACTTGGTGACGAAGCCAAACACGATGACCGTCATCACCGACCAGAACGGGAGGTCGACCATCACCTCCATCGAGCGAGCGGTGATATACACCTCCTGTAACAGGACGGCTTTGATGCGCTCAGGCGACACTGGTCGTGCCACGCGCAATTTGCAGGAACACGTCCTCGAGTGTCGGCTTGCGGATGTCGACTTCGACGATGCGGACTCCGCTGTTGCCGATGTCGAAGATGGCCAGGGCAACCAGATGTTTTTCGGTGCTCACGGCGACCATGTTGTGGGCAAGCAGCGTCACATCCGCAAAGTGGGGTTCGAGGGCGTCGGTGACCTGGCTGGCCTGACCCTGGAAGGTCACCCGGAGTTGCTCGTTCGCGATGCGACTGGTCAGCCCCGACGGCGTGTCCTGAGCGACAATGCGGCCGCGGTCCAGGAAAATGACCTCGTCGCAAATACGCGTGATCTCGTCCATCTGGTGGCTGGTGTACACGATAGACAGCTCACGCGACTCGCGCAGCGACTCAATCAGGGCCAGCGTGCGGTCCGCAATGTCGGGGTCGAGCGAGGCAGTCGGCTCGTCCATGAGCACCACCTCAGGATCGTTCAGCAGGGCTTTGGTCAGGTTCACACGCGTTCGCTGGCCGGCCGAAAGCGTGAGGAAGCGCTGGCCCATCAGCTCGGTAATACCGAAGAAGCTGCCGAGCTCACGGATCTTTGCCTCTGGATGCTCGACGCGGTAGAGACGCGCAAAGACGATGAGGTTTTCCCAGACCGTAATACGAGATTGCAGGTTGTTGTACGAAGACGAGAAATTGATGCGCTGCAGGCACGCGTCACGATGGTGCCGCAGGTCCTGGCCGAAATAGTGGATGGTGCCTGCAGCGGGCAGAGTAATGCCGACCAGCATCTGCATCGTGGTGGTCTTGCCCGCCCCGTTTGGTCCGAGCAACCCAACGATCTTGCCGCGGGGCACGACGAAGCTCACGTTGTCGACAGCCCGAAACGAGCCATACAGTTTGCAGAGGTTGCGGACTTCAAGAGCCGGTTGAGCGCGATCTCGCTCAAACTGCCCGGGCGGCTCTTTCGATCGGGGCAAGGTGAAAAGTCTAGCTGAATGAGGACACCGTGGCGGTCCAGGCGCGTATCTATGGTGTAGACGGCTGCCGTGGCGGATGGGTCGTGGCCAGCAGCTGCGTTGATCTGGAAACGGTCGCGTTCACGCTGGTGGCGGATCAGGGGTTGGGTAGGTTTCTCGGGGGCCTGGCTGGCACTCGCCCGGTTGTCGCAATCGACGTGCCGATTGGACTGCCGGAGGACGATAGCCGGGCGTGTGACCAGGCGGCGCGCAGACGGCTCGGAATGCCGCGACAGACTAGCGTCTTTTCGGCGCCCTGCCGCGGAACACTCGCGGCAACGGACTATCCCCAGGCGTGCGCGATAAACCGCGACCTGCGGGGCCGCGCCATCTCCCGCCAGACCTGGGGCATCCTGAAGAAGATCGCCGCCGTGGACGCATTGATCGACGAGTTACCGCAGCTGGCGCCGCACATCTGGGAAGCCCACCCCGAGCTGACGTTTGCCGAACTCGGGGCCACGCCCGGCGGCGTCGCGGCGTCGAAGAAATCCGCAGCGGGCCACGCTCAGCGGCTGAGGCTGCTGGAAGCACACGGGCTCCACCTGGACCTCGATGCTGTCCGCCTCGAGCTCCGCGGCCGCAACGTAGCGCGTGACGACATCGTGGATGCAGCGGCATGCTTGCTCACTGCCGGTCGCCTGATGCGCGGTCAGGCAATGCTCCGACCGACTGGGCCGCCGCCCGTGGACGCGCTCGGGAGACGCATGCAGATCGCCGCGTGAGACCAGGCTAGCCTACTCGCGCCGGCTCGCCCACAGCAGGCCACGCTCGATGATCGTTCTCACGCTCGGGTCCTGCAGAACATCCAGGCTATGACCGGGCGTGGTCACAAAGATTTTGCCGCGCCCCCAGCGCCGGGTCCAGATGGCTGGGGAGGTCACTTCTCGCTGCCACGGATCCCAGGCGCGGGCCTTCTGGGTGGTCGTCGCCAGGACATCTATGTAGTCGTCCGAGAGAACCCAGTATTGCTCGGTGATCAGGTCGAAGTCAGCAATGCCGGCGGTGATCGGATGCGTCGCGGCCTGCCGGAGCATGTTCACCCGGTACGGAACGTACGCATTGGCCGGGGAACCCTCGACCCACTCGTCCGGGTGTTTGCGAGGGTGGCAGGCGAACTGGCCGCCGATCAAGTGGAGATAGTCAGACGAGTTTCGGAAGGAATCGGCAATGCCGCCATGCCAACCGGCGAGTCCGGTGCCGGCTCTGACGGCCGCCTCCAGGCCGGACAACTGCTCACGTTGGATGGTGCCCATCGTGTAACACTGCATCACCAGGTCGACGGTCGCCATCAACTCGGCATCGGCGTATGGTTCCGTCGAGTCAGCTAGCTGAACGCGGTAGCCATGTTGTCGCAAGTGCGGGATGAACATATCTGTGGCGGCGATCGGCGCGTGGCCCTCCCAGCCGCCGCGCACCACCAGAGCAACACCGTTGTCCACGATATCGGCGGTCAGGCCTTCTTCTTCTCGGAATACGTACCCCCGCTGGAAGCGGCCCGCACGTCGGCTGCCGTCCTGGCCTTCCGCAGCGCTTCGATGTGGGTCGCCTCGTTGGCAAGCAGGCCGCGAGCGTTGGTCAGCACCTGCTCGAGCTTGTCGGCCGGGAACTTCACCGCTCCGTTCTCGTCCATGTGGATAACCTCGCCGGGCGCCACATCCATGCCACCCACGGAGACGGGTACCTGCACCGCCATGACACCCATCGCGCCGTGGCCTGCCGTCACGCCGCCGAGCAGCATCTGGAACTTGTTGCGACGGATGGCATCGACGTCCCGGGATGGGCCGTTGGACAGCAGGCCAATACAACCGACCGCCTGCGCCGAGGTGGTCATGATTTCACCAGCAAGACCTGCCTTGTTGAAGATGTCCGGCGGCCACTTCTGCTGGATCACCAGAATCGTTGGTTTCGGCGCGGCGTCTAGCGCTTCGATCACGTCCTGAAACGTCAGCCGATTCGGGTAGTTCGCGTCCGGCATCCCATACACACACGTGACGGCGTACCCGATGACTGGTCCCATGTCAGGGTAGATGCATCGGATGGACGTATCGGTGTACCAGTTCTCGGTCCACGGGTTGTACAGCCCAAGGCAGAGTGGATTGGCGGGATAAGTCGCCACGACGTTGGTGATCGTCGGGGTGTCGATCTCTCGCAACGCCGCGAGCAGCTTCTCGTCTTGCATTTTGGCCATGGGCCGCCTCCTCAAACTCGATCAGGTAACGGTGTGCAATGCTACGCCGCAATGACTGACAGAGTGTATGGCCCGCAGGCGGCGCCCGAGCGTTACCCGGATCCCGATGTTGTCGTGCTCGACCCACGCTTCGCTCGACTCAAGATCGGCAACACGGCGATTCAGCGGCTCTGGACCGGAGCCCTGTGGGCGGAGGGCCCGGCCTGGAACGGCGTGGGCCGTTATCTGGTCTGGAGCGACATCCCCAACAATATCCAGCTACGTTGGCTGCAGGACGGCGGCCAGGTGAACGTGTTCCGTACCCCGTCTGGCTACAGCAACGGGAACACGTTCGATTGGCAAGGTCGCCAGATTAGCTGCGAGCACCTCAACCGACGCGTCGTGCGCTATGAACACGACGGCACACTGAGCGTTATCGCCGACGCCTATAACGGCCGACGCCTCAATTCACCCAACGATGTCGTAGCCCACCCTGATGGAAGCATCTGGTTTACCGATCCGCAGTATGGCACGCGCGCCGTGGGAGGGTACGAAGGCGAGTACGGCGAGCTCTTCCTGAAGTCGTCCGTGTACCGAGCCGACCCTAGCGGCGGCCTGGAACAGTTGGCCGACGATCTCGACGAGCCGAATGGCCTCTGCTTCTCGCCCGACTACAGCAGTTTGTACGTGGTCGACACAGGCAAACCCCGCGACATCAAGGTGTTCGAGGTGCGCGACGACCATCGGCTGGTCAACGCGAAGCAGTTCACCGACATGCGCGTCGACGGCGTGTCGGTCGGGCCAGATGGCCTGCGGGTCGACATCGATGGCAACGTCTGGGCAGGGGCGGGCTGGGCCGGGCCCGGTTACGACGGGGTGCACATCCTGGCGCCGGACGGTACGCGCATCGGACAGATCCGTTTGCCCGAGGCATGCGCCAACGTCTGCTTTGGCGGACCCAAGCGCAATCGACTATTCATGACCGCCAGTCAGTCGGTCTACGCGCTGTACGTCAACACGCGCGGGGCGCATGCGTCATGACCCCAGCGCCGAACTGCTCCTCAGGCGGTCCGCACACGCTCCGGCGAGCGTGTCCGCGCCTGGCAGGCTTGGACGAATGCGTTGAAGAGCCGTTGGCTGGGAGCGTGGAAGCCGACCAGCTCCTCGGGGTGAAACTGGACCATCAAGAGCCAGGGATGGGTGTGGCTCTCGGCGGCCTCGATGGTGCCGTCTTCAGCCCATGCGACCGCCGTGAGTCCCTGGGCGACGTCTTTCACCGCCTGGTGGTGCATGTGGTTGACGTCGATGTGGGTCGCCCCGAACACGCCGGCCAGGCGCGACCCGGGCGTGACGGTGACTCGCTGGGTGAGGGCCGTCCGGTCGCCAGTCTGCCGGTGATCGTCCAGGTGCTGAATGAGGGAGCCTCCCATGGCTACGTTCAGCAGCTGTTGGCCGCGGCAGATCCCGAGCGTCGGCACGTCCGAGTGGATCGCCCACTCGGCCACCGCAAACTCCAATCGATCCAGCTCGGCGACCACCTCGGTCTTGGGCTCACGCACCTCGCCATACTCGGCCGGATCGACATCGGCCCCGCCCGGAAACAGGACCCCGTCCAGGCGTTCGAGCAGCGCCTCCAATGCGTTGGGCCCAAGTGGAGGAATCAGGACGGGTAGCCCGCCAGCACGTTCCACAGCACGCGTATAGCTCGAGCGCGTCTGCACGTACGGCGAGCCGTCTTCGGGCGGCCCTACGGTGATGCCGATCAGGGGAGCGTTCAAACATTGACAGCGTACGACTTTCGAGGCGCTGCTGGGACCACTCGCTGGCACCTCTGGGTCAGCTCACGTGCTGCGTCCGCCGGCGCGTCCGCACCAAGAGCAGCGTAGCCACTGCCAGACCTACCAGACACATGCCCGCATTCACTTGAAGCGCGACCCTGACGTCGAAGGCATTGGCCGCCAAACCGGTAATCGCACTCCCGAGCGGGGTCGAGCCCATCATCAACAGGGTGTACAGCGACAACACGCGGCCGCGGAACTCCTCGCGCGCTTCCACCTGAATCAGGGTGTTGTTGGTGGCGTTGAAGGCCACACTCAGCACGCCGGTGCACACCAGGACTCCCAGGGCGATAGGCATGCTCGGCGCGTGCGCCAGGATGATCATGGACGCCGCAAAGACCCCGGCCGCAATCAGCAAGAGGCGCAGGCTGGGTTTCACGCGCGTCGCCAGCACGAACGCGCCCAGGGTAGAGCCGGCGCCCATGGCCATGTTGAGCAGGCCGAAACCCTCTGCGCCGCTGTTCAGCGCGAAGCGGGCGATCAACGGCAGCACCAGCGCCCAGTTATAGGCAAAGGTCCCGTAGAAGCCGGCCAGCACCATGTTGATCGATAAAGAGCGGGTGCTGAACGAGTAGTGCAAACCTTCCGCGAGCTGTTTGAAGACCACGGTCCGACGCGCGATTCGTTTGGGGTAGAACTGGTCGCCGCGCAGCATGAGCAGAGCAACCGTCCCTCCGACGTACGTCAGCGTCACCAACGCGAAGCATGCCGCGCTGCCCCACACCGCCAGGATCAGCCCGCCGGCGCCCGGACCGATGATGCGCGCGGCGCTGTTCAGGGCGCTGTTGAGGGCAATGCCGTTACCTACCAGTGGCGGCTCTACGAGCTCGCTGACGATGGCCGAGCGGGTAGGGAAGTCGACGGCGCTGCCTATCCCCAGCATGGACGCCAGCACCATGACGTGCCAGAACTGGATCTGGTTGGTGTACACCAGGACTGCCAGGACGGCCGCCTGAAGACCGAACACCGCCTGCACTGCCACCAGCAATGGCCGCGCCTGGGAGCGGTCGAGCAGGACCCCGGCGAAGAGCGTGAGGATGGTGACCGGTAGGGCTTGGGCGGCCGTGACGAGTCCGAGCGCCGCAGGCGAGCCAGTCAGATCCAGGACGAGCCAGGCCTGGGTAGTGCGCAGCAGCCAGCTGCCGCACTGGGCGACGGCTGCACCAACGAAGTACGTCCGAAAGTTCGGGACGCCCATCGCCCCTCGCCGCCGCCTTCGATCGGCGTCCGCCCGAGCTTGGGGCGAGGGAGACATGCCGGGCGGTGCGGTCACTATCGCCAAGCATAGTGACTTAGCCCCTGCACCCGGCTGGCGGTTGCACGCTACGATCCTGTCCGACGTGACAGGCTCTTTGCCCGCCCCCACGCCTGTGCTGCTTGGCTACGCCGACCGGTTCAGCGTCGCCCCAGGCGAATCGATCCGTTTCATGGTCAGCTGCGAGGCGCCGAGCTTTCGTGCCCAGCTGGTTCGACTGATACATGGCGACATGCACCCTGCGGGCCCGGGCTACAAGGAAGAATTGGTGGCCTCGAGCATCGACAGGACGATGCCTGGCCGGCGGCAGACGATCGCCGCCGGATCGTACGCCCGTGTGCGGTTGGACACGTCACTGGATCTATCAGCCGGCCTGACGCTGCAAGCCTGGGTATGGCCGACGACGCCTGACAAGCCAGGCGGCCAGGCACTGGTCGCATGTGTATCGCCGCAGGCCGGACGGCCCGGGTTCGTCTTCGGACTCGACGACGCTGGCCGCTTGCAGCTCGAGCTGGAACTGGGCTCCGAGCAAGCCCGGGTGACGCACCCCGGCGAACCCCTGCCGCGTGCCCGCTGGACCTACGTCGCCGCCAGCTACGACCCGGCCTCAGCTACGGTTCGCCTGTTGGAGGCATCAGCTGAGCCGTACGGCGCGGCTGAATTCGCGCTGCACGAGCAACATCTCGAGGTTCACGCCAGCGGCGCCTTCGTGTTGCCCCCGAACGACCTCCTCATCGCTGCCCGGGCTGTCGATACGGGCCAGGTGCTGGGCGCTTTCAACGGCAAGATCGACCGCCCGAAACTGTTCGGCAGACCGCTCAGCCGCGACGAGCTCGAACAGTTGCGACAAGGCAGCGCAACCCCGCCCGACGGCGCTGTGGCAGCATGGGACTTGTCAGCTGACATCGGCTCCACCAGGATCACCGATGCCTCGCCCAATGGCTTGCACGGGCGCACGGTTAACCTGCCTACGCGGGCCGTGACGGACCACACCTGGACCGGCCACGAAGCCCGCTGGACCGCTGCGCCCGACCAGTACGCTGCCATCCACTTCCACGACGACGACCTCGAAGACGCGGCGTGGCGGCCCGACTTCGAGCTCACGCTGCCGGAGTCGTTTCGCAGCGGCGTCTACGCCGCGCGGCTCCAGGCTGAGGGCGCCGAAGAGTACATCCCCTTCTTCGTCCGACCGCCTCGCGGCACCTCCAGCGCACCCGTAGCTTTTCTGGCGCCAACCCTCACCTACATGGCGTACGCCAACGAGCGCCTGTACTGGAACGAGGGGTATTCGGAGAAGCGGCCGCGGGTGACCCCGCTCGAGACCGAGCCACCTGACCTCGACCTGTACCTCGCCCAGCACCGCGAGCTGGGCCTGTCCCTGTACGACGTTCACCGCGACGGCAGTGGCTGTTGCTATTCCTCACGCCTGCGCCCGATCCTGAACATGCGTCCGAAGTACCGCGCGTGGCGGCTGCACGACGCCCCACGTCACTTCGCCGCCGATCTGTACCTCGTGGCGTGGCTGGAGCAGCACGGCTTCGCCTACGACGTAATCACCGACGAAGACCTCGACCGCGAGGGTAGCGCTCTCCTGGCTCGCTACAGCGCGGTACTGACCGGCAGCCACCCCGAGTATTACACGGAGGCCATGCACACGGGCGTCAAGCAGTATCTGACGACTGGCGGCCGGGTGATGTATCTCGGCGGCAACGGTTTCTACTGGGTGACGTCGGTCGACACCGAGCACCCGCACGTGATCGAGCTGCGTCGGGGCATCAGCGGCACCCGCGCCTGGGAGTCGCAGCCTGGCGAGTGGTACCACAGCACGACCGGTGAGCTTGGCGGCCTCTGGCGTCTGCGCGGCTGGTCTCCGCAACGATTGGTCGGCGTTGGCTTCGCGGCACAGGGTTGGGGTGGCGCGGCCGGGTACCGGCGACTACCAGACAGCCGCGATCCGCGGGTTGCCTTCATTTTCGAAGGTATCGGCGAGGACGAGGTCATCGGTGATTTTGGCCTGGTGCTGGACGGCGCCGCGGGCGACGAGATCGACCGCTTCGACACGCGCCTCGGCTCGCCCACCACCAGCCTGCTGTTGGCCAGCAGCGCCGGCCAGCACTCCGACTACTATCAAGTCACCGCGGAAGACGTGCCGATCACGGTGCCGGGCCAGGGTGGTACTGAGAGCCCGAACGTCCGCTCGGACATGGTCTTCCTGACCACCGCCGGCGGCGGTGCGGTCTTCTCGGTTGGCTCGATCAACTGGCTCGGCAGCCTGGGCTGGAAGGCCTACAACAACAATGTGTCCCGGGTCACCGAAAACGTGCTGCGACGCTTCCTCGATCGAAATCCTTTTTAGCGATTTCCCTTTCGCAGCGTGGCGAATGCTGCTTCGACGGCTTCTAGCGTTCGGTCGACGTCGGCATCGGTATGGGCCAGCGAGATGTAGAACTTCTCGTTGGGGTTGACGAGAATGCCACGTTTGATGAGCTCGATCGCCCACTGCAGGCCCAGGTCTTTATCCGCGCTGAGCAGATCCTCCCAACTCCGCAGATCCTGGCGCGGGGTGAACCGGACCCCGAACACGGCGTCCTCACCGGGCGTTTGGGCGGCGAACCCGTAGCGAGCCCCGATGGCGGTAATCTCGCGACGCAAACGACCACCAATGCGATGCAGATGGTCGTAGGTGCCCGGACGCTGCAGTACGTCGAGCGCCGCCAGGCCAGCGCTGGCGCTGATCGGATTGCCGCTCAGCGTGCCGCTCGCCCATACCAGGCGCTCACGCGGCATACGCCGAGCATCCAGATGCGCCATGAGCTCCGATCGGCCAGCAATGGCAGCCATCGGGAAGCCTCCCGACATCGCCTTGCCGTAGGTGGCCAGGTCTGGCACGACATCGTAGCGCTCCTGTGCCCCGCCCCAGGCAATCCGAAACCCGGTCACGACCTCGTCGAAAATCAGCACGATGCCGTAGTCGCTGGTGATGTCGCGCAGCGCCTGCAAAAAGCCAGGCACCGGCACCAGCACCCGTTCGAGCGGCTCGACGATGACCGCCGCAAGCTCGCTCGCGTGCTGAGCGATAAGGCTCGCCGCGCGCTCGGCGTCGTTGAACGGAGCCACCAGCACCTGGCCCCGCAACGCTTCTGGAATCCCGATCGAGTCAGGCTCTGCGTTCGGGTACGCGCTGGGCTGGGCCGGCACGGTGCCCCACAGCCCATAGTCATTCATCCCGTGCCAGCCGCCCTCGAACTTGAGCACTTTGTCGCGGCCCGTGGCCGCGCGGGCTATGCGCAAGGCGAAAAATGTTGCCTCGGTGCCCGAGCCAGTGAACTGCACCTGGTCTGCGCATGGACAGGCACCGACCATCCGTTCTGCCAGCCGAATGACCGGCTCGTTCAAGAAGTAGTAGGTTGAGCCCTTGGGAAGCTGCCGCTCGACCGCCGCGACGACCTCGGGGTGCGCGTGCCCGAGCAGGGCTGGGCCGGAGCCGAGGTGATAGTCGATGAAGTCACGACCAGACATATCCGAAACGTGGCTGCCGTGGCCCTCGGCGATCACGATGTTGACTTCGTCGGGCAGCACGAACAGTCCGAGCCCACCACCCGCCAGGTAGGTGCTGGCGCGTTCGAGCAAATCGGAATGCCGAGTAGAGGAAGCAGAGGTCATGCGCGGTAGTGCCCAGAATACCCCCATTTGCAGCCTGGTTGCGACGTGTTCGATGATGGTGGGCATGTGGGCGACAACTGTCATGCGGTATGACCACGGGACAAGCGCGTGCGCCTAGCCGCACTCGGCATGGGGCACGAGACGAATACGTTCGCGCGCCACCAAACTGACTATGCCGCCTTCGAGGCGAGCGGCATTCTGCGGGGCGAGCAGGTCGTGCGCGACTACGCCGAGTCGCACGCCACCATGGCTGGCTTCCTGGAGGCCGGCCGCTTGCCTGGCGTGGAGGTCGTCCCGCTGTTGTTCACGTTCACCGACCCCGCCGGCACGATCACCCGGGACGCCTTCGACCGCATCTGTGGCGAGATGCTGCGCCTGCTTGACCAGCAGGGCCCATGGGATGGCGTGCTGCTGGCGCAGCACGGGGCAGCCGTTTCTGAGGACTACCCCGACATGGACGGCGAAGTCGCCGCCCGAGTGCGCAGCCTGATCGGGCCGAACGTGCCGATCGGCGTCGCTCCGGACATGCACGCCAACCTGTCGCAGAAGCTGATCGGCAACGTCGACGTGACCGTCGTCTACCGCACCAACCCGCACCTCGATCCTCGACCTCGAGGCCTGGAGTGCGCCACGCACATCGTGCGCGCAATTCGCCGCGAGATCCGGCCGGTGCAAGCGCTCGAGATGCCGCCCGTGGTGATCAATATCGTCAAACAGTTCACCGGCGAGGAGCCGATGCGCAGTATCGTGGCTGACGTCGAAGCCGTCATCCAGCAACCGGGCATGCTCTCGGCGAGCGTGGCCGAGGGCTACCCGTACGCCGACGTCGCCGAGATGGGCATGGCTTTTGTAGCCATCAGCGATGGCGACGCGACCGCCGCGCGCGCAGCGGCTCGATGGATGGCTCGACGGGCCTGGGACAAGCGCGCCCAGTTTGTCGCCGACACCCCCACGCCGGACGCGGCGCTGGCGGCAGCCATGGCGGCGCCCAGAGGTCCCGTGTTGCTGATGGATGTCGGCGACAACATCGGCGGCGGCAGTCCAGCCGATTCAACGATATTGCTGGAGGCCGCCCGGCGGCTGGGTGTGCGGAACTATCTCCAGACACTGCGCGATCCAGCGGCAGTTGCACATTGTGTCGCGGCCGGCGAGGGCGCGACGGTGTCCCTTGACGTAGGCGGCAAGACGGACGACCTGCACGGCCGGCCGGTTGCCGTTACGGGTGTCGTGCGCCGCATCTCAGATGGGAGATTCGAAGAGCCGACGCCAACTCACGGCGGCTGGCGCTTCTTCGACGGCGGTCCGACCGTCGTGCTGGAGACGACCGACGACCACACGCTGGTGTTGACCACGCGCTTGATTGGCAACACCAGCATCCAGCAGATGTACTCTGTCGGCGTGCGTCCCGAGACCATGCACGTCATCGTCGCCAAAGGCGTCGTCTCGCCGCGCCCGGCGTATGAGCCGATCGCCGCTCAGGTGGTGCTGGTCAACACGCCAGGCGTGACCACCTCCGACCTGTCGCAGTTCACCTATCGGCATCGACGCCGGCCGCTGTACCCGTTCGAGATGGATGCGGAGTACTGAGACGGTGAGCGTGACCACATCGACGCTTCGTTCGTATGTCAGATCCGAACAACAGTACGCCGAGGCATGCGCTGTGTTGGCCGGTGGCGTCAACAGCAATTTTCGCCTGCACGGGCAGCCGGTGCCGCTGGTCTTCGAGCGTGCTGAGGGTGCGCGTCTGTACGACGTGGACGGCAACGTGTATCTGGACTATGCCCTGGGCATGGGACCCAACATCCTCGGCCACGCGCCCGAGGCGCTCGTCCGCGCCGTCACGAACAGCCTGTCGGGCGGCCAGATCTTCGCTGGCCAGCACCCCAGCGAAGCGCTGCTCGCTCGACGCGTGTGCGAGCTGGTGCCGTGCGCAGAGCTCGTGCGCTTCGGCGTGGCCGGATCGGAGATGGATCAGGCGGCGCTCCGCCTGGCGCGCGCGTATACCGGGCGTTCGAAGGTAGTGAAGTTCGAGGGCCACTATCACGGTTGGTTCGACACCATTCTGGTCAGCGTGGCGCCACCCCTGGACCAGGCTGGCCCGGAGGATGCGCCCGTACCGTATCTGCCGAGCGCCGGGCAGTCGGCTGCCGCTGCCCAGGACATCGTGGTCCTGCCCTGGAACAACCTCGACCTGGTGCGCAAGCACCTCGAGGCTCACGCGGAGGAGACGGCCGCGCTGATCATGGAGCCCATCCTGTGCAATACAAGCGTGGTGATGCCCCGGCCCGGCTATCTCGCAGGCGTGCGTGAGCTGTGCAACCGCTTCGGAGTAGTGCTGATCTTTGACGAGGTGATTACCGGGTTTCGAGTCGACCTGCACAGCGCTCAGGGACGGCTGGGCGTGACGCCCGATCTGGCAGTATTCGCCAAATCACTGGCGGGCGGCTTTCCGATCGGGGCGGTGGCAGGCAAGCGAGCCATCATGCAGCTGGCCGCCAATGGCTCGGTACTCCATGGCGGCAGCTTCAACGGCCACACGGCCAGCATGGCTGCTGGCCTGGCCACTCTCGAGGAGCTGAGCCGTCCGGGCGTGTACGAGCGGATGGAAGCACGCGGCGACGCGCTCATGGCCGGGCTGCGCCGCGTCGCCGAGCGAGCAGGTGTGGGGTTGCTGGTGCAGGGTCTGGGGACTGTCTTCAGCACGGCATTCTGCGACGGCCAGGAGGTAACGGATTACCGCTCGTATCAGCGCTGCTCAGACGCCGCCCGACTGCGAGGCTTTCTGCACGCGCTCCAGGAGCATGGGGTCCGCCCGACCAGCCGCGGCACATGGTTTCTGTCCACCGCCCACACCGATGCCGACGTGGAGGCGACCATCCGCGCCGCCGAAGCGGCCCTCGGCTAGCGCCTGCGGCGCAACTCCAGGTTCAAGGCTGGATGAGTGGTTTCAGGACGCGTTGCGCATCGGCGTCGTCGAATGCCTGCAACACCTGGTCCAGAGGGTACGGAGTGAGCAGCGCATCGGCTGGAACCGTGCCGCTGTCGATCAGCGCGATTGCCCGCTCGAATTCCAGCGACGTGCCGAAGTAGCTCGGGCGCAAGGTAATTTCGGCGCGCAGCGCCTGGGCCAAATCGATCTCCACACCCACCGACGGCATTCCGATGAGCGTCACGCCGCCCGCGCGTTTGACGACGTGCAGCGCAGAGTTGATCGCGGCGGCCGAGCCAGAGCACTCGAGCACCAGGTCGATCGGCTGATCCGTGAGGGTCTCGAGGGCGTCAGCAATCGGCAACCCCGGGTCGAGCGGCTCGAGCTTCAGACTGGCAGCGGCTGGCAAACGCTTGGCGGCATCGGACGGCGTGCCGGCCACGAACACGCGTGCGCCCGCGGCGCGGGCTGCAAGGCCCGCCAGCAGCCCAATAGTTCCGGGTCCAGTGACCAACACCACGTCACCTGGTTTCGGCGGTTGGAGCAGGACTGCGTGGAGCGCCACCGTCATTGGCTCGGCCAAAGCTGCCTGATCAATCGGCAGCGACGCCGGAACTCGGTGGGCTAGCCGCTCTGGGACGGCGACCGCGCCGGCTATTCCACCTGGCTCGTGGATACCGAACAGTCGCCGCTCCATACACACGTTGGTCTTGCCGGTGCGACAGGGCGGGCAGCGCCCGCACCAGATGACCGATTCGACTGCCACGGCATCCCCTGGGCGCAACACCTGCACCGCCGCGCCGATTTCACTCACCACCCCCGCAAACTCGTGCCCGAGGATGACCGGCGTCTTCGTCCATTGCGCCATTGCATGCCAGTGTGCGATGTGCAGATCGCTGCCACAGATCGAGGCGCCAGCCACCTGAATGACCACCTCGTCGGCGCGCGGCGTGGGACGCGGGACTTCGCGGAGTTCGAGCGCGCCTGGCTCCGGTGCGACTTTCAGCAATGCCTGCATGTGCTTGGAGCTCCCCATCCCTGGTAGCGCTGCATTCTACGTGCAGACTCGTCATCGCACGCGGCTCGGACGGCACCAGACGTGCAGCCACAGCGTTTGGTTATCGTGTTCAACCTGTATTCCCATGGAGCACTCTTTTGCGGGACGCGGCCGTCCGGTGGCTTATACTGCCAGCGCTACGTCCTGACTGGGCGACTGCCTTTATGAGCTCGATCGACGACCGTTTTCCCACCCAGGCCGTGCCGATGACGACGGTTCCGGCCACACCGGCGGAAACGGACACGCGGGTTGCCTACCGTGCCGAGATCACAAAAAAAGGCGGCGGGCTGGCCTGGGAGCTGCTGCAGACCATCGTCCTGACGCTGGTCATCTTCCTCGGGGTGCGGTCAGTCGTCCAGAATTTCCGGGTCGAAGGTGCCAGCATGGAACCGACCCTCGAAACGGCGCAGTACCTGTTGATCAGCAAGGCCTCGTACTTCCATATCGAGGGCACGCCGCTCGACCGTTTCCTGCCGACTACGCATCAGGGGTCCACCGAGTACCTCTTTGGTGGGCCGCAGCGGGGTGACGTGGTCGTGTTTCGCGCCCCGACACAGCCGGACAAAGACTTCATCAAGCGGATCATCGGCTTACCGGGTGACACGATCCTGATCAAAAACGGCCGGGTCATGGTCAACGGAACGGCACTCGATGAGCCCTATATTCACTACCCGGCTACGTACACCTATCCATTTGACGGCCAGCCGAAGCAAATACCAGACGCAAACTATTTTGTCCTGGGCGACAATCGCCCCAACAGCTCAGACTCGCATCTTGGCTGGGTGGTCCCGGTCGACAACCTAATCGGCAGAGCCTGGGTCTCCTACTGGCCCCCAACTGACTGGGGCCTCATGCCCAGCGGCGGCTCAGCCTACGCGCAAAAGTAGCCGCGCAAGCACACCCCGCGCAGCGGTGGTTCACTAGCGGACCACGAACGGGTATCTGTTAGCGAGTTGCAGGGCACCATGTCGGCACCCCGAAGGCATCTGGCGATGGGGAATCTCTTCGCGACAGTCGAGTGCCACAATGAAGCCAGTCCGGTGATGGGCGGCCGCGGGAAAGGCTAGTATCAGTTCGTGGTTGCGGTGGACTGCAGCTCACTTGGTGACGAGGATCCGCAAGTCCGAAGCCAACTTCACTGGTCGCGCTGGCGACCGAGCCGCGCTGGCCTTTTCGGAGTGGCCCGGACGACCACTCGCGCTTTACCAGGTCGTGCGCCCGCGTCCTTAGATCAACGATGGTTGCACGGCAGAAGCGCCGTGCAATTAGGGGCGCGTCGCTTGCAAGCGGATGGCGCGGTTCGACCTGCGTGGCGTACCGCTCGAGCAGCGCACGGCGTTGCTCGGCAGGAGCGTGTTTCCCAGCCCGGCCGGCCGGGTGCGCATCGTGGAGGCGTTAGCGCGCAGCCAACTGGTGGTGGCCCGTGCGCAGCCCGGGTTCCGGAGTGGGCAGCTCGCCGGCCGGCCTTCTTAGAACTCCTTATTCGGGTCTGGTCAGCTGTATCGGTTCAGGATGGAGTCGACGACCTGCGGGACGTCGCTTTCGGTGCCGCTTTGGGCGGCCTGGATGTGCTCTTCGAAGCTACTTTCACCTTCGGCTTGATACAGCACCCCAAGGTAGACAGGAGTGGTCGACTGGGCGCGCACCCAGGCCTGCATGACGTCAGAGGGGTTGTGGTCTCGGGGGAGCTCCACGGCTTGATCGCGGTAGTACTTGAACGTGTTGACCTTGTTGAACGTTGGGCAGGGACTGTATGCGTCGATGACGGCGAAACCCTTGTGGTCGATTCCCTGCACGATCAGGTCGGCCAGCTCCTTCGGTTTGCCCGAAAATGCCCGCGCAACGAAGGTCGCGCCGCTGGCGAGGGCAAGCTGCAGCGGGTTCACTGGCCGATCCGGAGTGCCCTTCGGCGTCGTCTTGGTCACGAATCCAACCATGCTCGTTGGCGACGTCTGGCCCTTGGTGAGCCCGTAGATCGAGTTGTCCATAATGACGTAGCAGATGTCGAGATTACGACGCGCGGCGTGGATGAAGTGGCCGCCGCCAATTGCAAACGCGTCGCCATCACCGCCGAGCGCCAGCACCTTCAGCCGCGGATTACCAACCTTGATGCCCGTGGCAATCGGCATCGACCGACCATGGATGGTGTGAAACCCGTACGTGCTGCTGAAAAATGGTAGGCGGCTGGAGCAGCCGATGCCGCTAACCAGCACGACGTCTTCTGGCGCATAGGCTTTGGTCCGCAGCGAGTTATAGACCGCATTCAGCACGCCAAAGTCGCCGCAGCCAGGGCACCAGGTTGGCTTGACACCGCTCTTGTACGCCTCGGCGGTCCGGTCGGTGGTTGTGGACGGTGTAACGAGCTGATCAGGCATGAACTGCGGCCTCCTTGCGGCTGAGTGCCCCGTTCGTGTCCTTGACCTTCAACGAAGCGCCGGTGGATGTGACGGCCTCGACAATGCTGGCGACGCTGAATGGCTGTCCACCGTAGACATTGAGGCGCGTGAAGTTGACGTTCTGGTAGTGCGTCTTCAGGAGCTGGGCGAACTGGCCAGTGTAGTTGACTTCGGGAACAATTACGACGCGCTTATTGTGGAGGAATGGATCGATCTGGGCCGTAGGCAGCGGCCACAACATGCGCGGCGCCAGCGCGTGCGCGGCGATGCCCGCCTCCTGGAGGCGGTCAATTGCTTCGGCGACCACGCCCAGAGTGCTGCCCCAGGTGAGAAAGCCGATCTCGGCCGAAGGATCGCCATACTCGTGCGCGGGTGGCGCCTTGGCGAGCACGCCTTCCAACTTGCGAAAGCGCTTGTCGGTCATGGCGGTGTGGTTGCGGGCGTCCGAACTGGTATTGGCAGCCTGGGTGTGCTCGAGGCCAGTTGCGACGTAGGCGCCGCCGGGCGTGCCCGGAATAGCCATGGGCGAGACGCCGTCAGGGGTGATCTCGTACCGCAGGTAGCGCTCGGGTCCAGAGGCGGCGTCGTACCCGGGCCCACGCGAAGGGTCCCCAGCATCGAGATAGGCAAATGTGCGTCGGTTGACGATGTTGACCTGGCTGAGATCAGGCCGCGGAATGCTTTCTGTGCGGACCGCGAGGACCGTGTCCTGCAGCACGATGACCGGTAGCTGAAATTCCTCAGCCAAATTGAACGCCTCGATCGTCGTCCAGAAGCAGTCCATCAGGCTGGTGGGTGCAAGGACAACTCGCTGGACCTCGCCGTGAGCGCCAAAGACGGCCAGGTTGAGGTCACCCTGGTCGTGGCGGGTCGGCATTCCGGTCGACGGGCCTGACCGCTGGCAATCGATCACCACCGTCGGGATCTCGGCCATACTCGCCAGGCCGAGCATCTCAGTCATCAAACTCAGGCCCGGACCGGACGTGGCTGTCATCGACTTCTGCCCGGCGTACGAGGCGCCCAGCACCATGCCGATGGCCGCAATCTCGTCCTCGGCCTGGACCACCGCGCCGCCGACCTTCGGCATTTCGTCGGCCAGAAACTCCATGATGTCGGTAGCCGGCGTGATCGGGTAGCCAGCATACCGTCGGCACCCGGCCACCAACGCCCCCAGCGCCGCGGCGTGGTTGCCGGACAGCACGATGCGGCCCTCGAGCTTCGACGGCCGCACCTCGAGCGAGCCGCGCTCGGCAACGTGCTCCAGGACGTACGCGTAGCCCAGGTCAACCGCCTTCAAATTCTTGCTGAGAATGTCGGCGCCCTTCTTGGCCAGCTTGGATTCCCGCAACAGACGATGAATGTGGGCCCGATCCAGGCCGAACAATCCGGCCACCGCGCCCACCGCGACCATGTTCTTGGACAGCGCCAACTCGACTTCGTTCTTGGCAATATTCGTAAGCGGCACGGCATACGAGCGGTAGCGGTCACTGGCTGGAGGATTCAGCTCAGCCGAGTCGTAGATGAGGATGCCGCCTACCCGAAGCTGCTCGACCGAGTTGTCGAACGCTTCCTGGTTGAACGCCAGCAGCACGTCGACAGAGTCGCCGCGAGCGCGCAGGCGCTTCTCGCCAAGGCGGATCTGATAAAAGCTGTATCCGCCTTTGATCTCGGCGGGTGGAACGGAATCAGTCAGGACGTAGTAGCCGGCGCGTGCGGTGGCCTGAGTGACCATCTGTCCGGTGATAGAGACACCCTCGCCGGCCTCGCCGGCAATGCGGATTACCAGGTCTTCGCGTGCCACGTTTCGGGGATACCTCCGGATCGGCCGGCGCGGATACACCCGCCAGAGCGAGGGGCCGCATCAGCATTGGCCACTCGGCGCCCCGTAGCAAGAGAGCGGGCGCGATCAGGCGGGCTGAGCAGTGCTATGCGAAGCGGGTCCGACCGACTACCCCCAGGCGACGCTGCCGAGTGGGCCATCGTAGTTCCAAACAAGTTTCGTCTGATCGACATTATCGCACGCGCAGGACGCAGGCGGCGGTATAAACAGCGCTATCACCGTCATAATCAGGATTGATGGCTCAGTCAGCTTGGAATGGACCGCCGGCGCGGAGCCGACGTTCCACTTCAGCCAGCAGCGTCTCGTCCGGCGCCAGCCGCGGAGCACCGCCCTGATTGACCGGAGCGATAACTGACACGCCCCACTCGCGCAGCGTCGCCATCGAGCTGAGAGCGCGCGGGTGGCGCAACAGGGGTGCGTTGAGGGAAGGCGCCACGATCACCGGCGAGCCCCGACCGATGGCCTCCGCCGTCACCGACAGTGCCAGGTTATCGGCCACGCCCGCGGCCAGCTTGTTGAGCGAGTTGAAGCTGCACGGCGCGACCAGCACCACGCCGTCCGGCGGTCGGGGCAGGATGGCCGCGTCGAAGTACGACTCGACCAGTCGATTGCCTGGGATCACCGACAGGTCTCGCGGCGCGAGGACCCTCGCCGCGTTGGGGGTGGCGATCGTGATCACGCCTCGCACGTGCCCGAGCAGCGCGCGCACGAGCTCTGCTGCCCGTGGCGCGGTTGTGGTACCGGTCACGATCAGATACGCCACCTCGAAGCGCGCGCTCTCAGTCACCGTGCATGCCACACGCGGGCCAGTTGTCGGGCGAACGCGGCGTAGGCCGGCCGCTAGCGTAAGCCGCCAAGGCGGGAGGTCATGCCGCCATCAACCCAGATGATCTGGCCGGTCATGTAGCTTGCGCCGTCGGAGGCCAGAAATGCCGCGAGCGGCCCGATGTCGTTCGGGAAGCCGACCCGCCCGGCCGGGATCCGCTGCCCCCACTCCTCGCGATCATACCCGTCGAAGGTGGCGTAACGCTCCACTTCGATGGCGCCAGGCGCAATGGCGTTCACCTGGATGTCGTGGGGTGCGAGCTCAATCGCACACGCCTTGGTGAACATATTGATGCCGCCCTTGCTAGCCTCGTAATGGGCGTGGTTCGGGACGGCGCCGTAGCCATGCACCGAGCTCAAGTTCACGATCCGCCCGCCGCGGCCGCCCTTGATCATTTCCCGCGCCGCGCGCTGGGTGCACAGGAACATCCCGCGCAAGTTGATGTCGAGGGTCTTGTCCCAGTCTTCGACAGTCATCTCCAGCAACTTGCGGGGCTCGGTAATCCCGGCGTTGTTCACCAGCACGTCGACCTGTCCGTACTCCCGCACGGTCGTGTCGAAAAGCGCCTGGACCTGGTCGTACTCGCGCACGTCACACGCCCTCACGATGGCCGACCCGCCGGCCTCGCGCACGACAGCGGCGGTGCGCTCCGCGCCGTCGAAGTTGCTGTGCGGACTGATGACCACCTTTGCACCGGCCTGCGCCAGCGCCTCACAAATGCCCGATCCGATTCCGGTCCCGCCGCCAGTCACCACCGCCACTTTGCCTGCGAGCGCGTCCCTTGCCAGTACCACCGCCTTACCTCCATCGCTGATCGAGAGCTGTTTCCAGCGAGACTACCAGGCGTCCTCCAACCTGGGCATCGCTCCGGCCGACGCACGCAGCTCACGTGATTCATGGCGCGGCACAATCGCGACAGGCTAGCGGATGCTGGAGGGACGTAGAGTTGTACGCCTGCTCGCGCGGACGCTAGGGTGTAGACGGTGAACGCCGCACGTGACCACCAAGCGCTAAAGGCCGGCCTTCAAGGCCCGATCGCGTTTCCTATCACCCCATACGCCACGAACGGGTCCGTGGATCTTGACGCGGTGGCTCGCAACGCCGCCTGGTTACCTGACCACGGCATCTGCGCTCTCGTTGCGCCAAGTGGCACGGGCGAGATCTTCGCGCTCAGCCCGGACGAATGCGCCGCGGTGACCAGGGCAACCGTGGATGCCGTAGCCGGCCGTGTTCCGGTAATCGCCTCCGTCGGCTTCAATGCGCGCATCGGCGTGGATCTGGCGCGGCAGGCAGAAGCTGCCGGCGCAGACGGCGTGCTGGTCATGCCACCGTACTACGGCACGCCCGATCCGAAAGGGCTGTTGGAGTACTACCGACAGATTGCGGCGGCAACTTCGCTTGGCGTCCTGCCATACGCTCGCGACGCGGCCGCGTTCACGCCCGAGCTGGTCGAACAACTGGCGCGACTCGTCCCAAACCTGATCGCCTTTAAAGACGGTCGGGGTGACGTGCGTCTGTTCCAGCGCCTGCGCGAGCATGTTGTCGAGCAGATGGGCGCTGAGCGGCTTCTCTGGCTGGCAGGCGTTGGCGATGACCTGGTCGGGGCCTATTTCGCTGCCGGCGCTCAAGGCTTCACTTCGTCGCTGGCCTGCTTCTGGCCCGAAGCCTCAGCCGAGTTGTATCGGCTCGCCTCCAGCGCCGACTTCGACGGCCTCCGACGCTACCACGAGCGAGCCGTGCGCCCGTTCTACGAATTGCGACAGCGCGGGCGCGGGTTCGAAGTCTCGATCATGAAGGCGGCCATGGAGCTGCTTGGACACCCAGCCGGCCCTGCTCGCCCTCCGCTCGGAGCGCTCTCAGCTCAAGACCGCGCCGACCTGCAGTCGATTCTCCACCGCCTAGAAGTCCCCACCGCGGCACAGCGCACCCGCACGCCGGTCACGGCTACCTAACCCAAGTCGCCCTGAGAAGCAGGCGTGGCAGAATTAGCCCGTGCAGAATGCCGCGGGGAAGACGCTTTCTCTAGCTGGGGTCCGACCGTGCAGTTCGGCGTAAGCATTTTCGCGACCGACTACTCGGTCAAGGTGGTCGACCTCGGCCGCGCAGCGGAAGATCACGGGTTTGAATCGCTCTTCTTGCCCGAGCACACGCATATCCCCGTCGCACGCGAGACGGCGTACCCGGGTGGAGGCGATCTGCCGCGGGAGTACTCGCATACGCTGGATCCGTTTGTCGCCCTGGCCGCCGTAGCGGCGGTGACCACGCGCCTGAAACTGGGCACCGGCATCTGTCTGGTCATCCAGCGTGATCCCATCGTTCTGGCCAAAGAGGTAGCCAGCCTGGACCAGCTCTCCGGAGGCCGCTTCCTGTTTGGCGTCGGCGCGGGTTGGCTACGCGAGGAGATCGCCAATCACGGAACCGACCCCCGCACGCGTTGGCGCTTGTTTGGCGAGCGCATGCGCGCTATGGAGGCGATCTGGTCGTCCGAAGCAGCCGAGTTCCACGGGCGATTCGTCAGCTTCGACCCGATCTGGTCGTGGCCAAAGCCGCTCCAGCAGCCACGGCCGCCGATCCTGCTCGGCGGCGACGTGCCCAGCGCGATGGAACGCGTGGTGGAGTACGCCGACGAGTGGATGCCGCATCCGGATCGAGGCGAGCAGTCGCTTGCAGACCGCATCGCCAGGTTCTGGGAGTTGAGCCAGGCGGCTGGTCGGGGGCGAATGCCGGTCAGCGTCTATGGCGCACCTACCGACCCTGCCCGAGTCGCCGAATATCAGGCCGCCGGGGTGTCGCGCTGCGTGTTCCGTCTGCCGGCCGCAGGCGCCGATGAAGTGTTACCCGCGCTAGAGCGTGCAGCCGCAGTCGCGCGCGCGTTCAGCTGAGCGCGAGCATCGACTTCGAGAAAGCTGAGGTTAAGCTGTGAAGATCACGTCAATTACGACTGAGGAGTTCCGCTGGCCGCGGCATGTGCCGATCCGCAATGGCAAGCACACCTATACCCACTCGGGGTTGGGGATCGTCAAAATCGAGACCGACGAACATATCACCGGGATTGGTCTGGGCGGCACCGGACTGGTTGGGCAGGCCACCATCGAGGGACTCAAGCACGAGTTGATCGGCGAAGACCCGATTGACGTCGAGCGACTATGGCACAAGATGTGGGTCCCCAAACTCATTGGTCGGCGTGGATTGACGACCCGCGCGATCAGCGCGATTGACATTGGCCTGTGGGATATCCGCGCCAAGTTTGCGCGCCTGCCGCTCTACAAGCTGCTGGGCGGCTTCCGCGACCGCATGCCGACCTATATCGCTGGCGGGTACTACGAAGAGGGCAAGGGTCTGCGCGAGCTCCAACAAGAGATGGAGACCAACGTCAAGCTTGGCGCGCGCGCCATCAAGATGAAGGTTGGCGGGGTACCGATGAACGAAGACGTCGCGCGAGTAAAAGCCGTGCGCGAGGCCATCGGTCCTGAGGTCAAGCTGCTGGTGGACGCCAACTGCGCCTACCGCTCATATGAGGCCATTCAGTTTGCTCACAAAATCGAGGCGTTCGACATTTTCTGGTTCGAGGAGCCGGTGATGCCAGACGACTATGAGGGCCACCGCAAACTGGCCGAAAAAACCACCATTCCCATTGCCACTGGCGAGAACGAGTACACCCGCTACGGCTTTCGCGATCTGATCGAGCACAACGCGGCTTCCATCTTGAATGCGGATGCCAAGGTACTTGGGGGGGTGACCGAGTGGATGAAGGTCGCCGCTCTGGCCCAGGCGCATGATCTGGATATCGCGCCACACGGCTCGCAGGACATCCACATCCACCTCGTGTCGGCCATCTCCAATGGATTGATCCTCGAGTTCTACCGAGACTCGGTTGACCCGATGTGGGGCAAGATGTATCACCACACACTGCGTGTCAATGCGGACGGTACGGTCAGCCCACCTGAGGTGCCCGGTCACGGAGCTGAGCCGAACTACGCCGAGTTGGAGCCGTTCCGCGTGAGCCGCGACCGGGTGGAAGTCGGCGTCTGACCTGAGCCAGCACACGCGCGGACCCGACTGGGTGCGGGCCGTACAATCGGCGCCTTGAATCAGGCGGTCACCGTGGGGCCGACGACTGGTGCGGCGATTTCGCTGCGAGGCGTGTGTATGACCTTCGGCGACCCGCGCGGCCAGAGCGTGCGCGCGTTACAAGATGTCAGCCTCGAGGTTTGCCAGCGCGAGTTCACGTCGCTCATCGGCCCGTCGGGCTGCGGTAAGAGCACGCTGCTGCGGCTGATCGGGGACCTGCTGCCGCCAACCTCCGGCACGATCCTCGTCAATGGCAAAACGCCCCGCCAGGCACGTCTGGCGCGCGACTACGGGATCGTATTCCAGCAGCCGGTGCTGTACGAGTGGCGCACCGTCAGCCAGAACGTCCAGCTGCCCCTGGAAGTGATGCGGTCACCTGTTTCCAAACGCCGAGAGCGGACGCAGCGATTGCTGCAGCTTGTCGGACTCAGTGAGTTCGCCAACCGCTACCCGTGGGAGCTGTCGG
Organism: Chloroflexota bacterium; assembly: GCA_051006215.1. GTDB lineage: Bacteria > Chloroflexota > UBA6077 > UBA6077 > CF-72 > CF-72. The sequence goes on along the minus strand of JBPCIO010000152.1, from coordinate 10,065 downwards.
GCGGGATGCAGCAACGGGTCAGCATCGCGCGCGCGCTGTCTTTTCAACCGTCGCTGCTGCTGATGGACGAGCCGTTTGGCGCGCTCGACGAAATGACTCGCGAGCGGTTGAACCTCGAGCTGCTGAACGTCTGGGCGGAGACAGGCACGACCATCGTCTTCGTGACCCATAGCGTGGCCGAGGCAGTGTTCTTGTCGGACCGAGTGGTGGTGCTCTCTCCGCGGCCAGGACGCATCGAGACGGTTATCGAAGTGGATCTACCACGACCCCGCGGACCAGAGACCCGCGAGATGCCGCGCTTCTTCCAGCTCATCGCGACGGTGCGGCGCAACCTGCGGGAAGTGGACCAACACATTGGCTGATACGCCCATCCGCACACTGCCAGCAAGTGGGCGAATTCCGCACCCCTTTTCACGATGACCAGGCGTCTGCGTCCTGGCTGGTTGCCAGTCGCCGGCGTGAGTATCGCTCTTCTCGTGGTGTGGGAGGTGGCGGGCTGGCTGTACTTCGATGCGAACGTGACCGAGCAGTTTCGCGCGGGAGCGATCAGTGGGGCAGACCCGACTGTGCCACCCGAGATGCGCGTGGTGCAGATGAAGCTACCGCTGCCCCACCTGGTGCTTGCGGCCCTGGTCGACCCCGACAACACGGCCCAGCTCTGGCTGGCCGGATTGCTCACCTTGCGCAGCGCGCTGCTTGGCTTTGGCGTGGGCGGGTTGGTCGGCTTTGGCCTTGGGCTGGTCATGGTCCAATCACGCGTCGTCGAGCGCAGCTGCCTACCGTATGTGATCGCCTCACAGATGATCCCGGTCATCGCACTGGGGCCGATCGTGTACAGCATGTTCAAAGACGAGAACATCGCCAGAGTGCTGATCGCAGCGTACGTCACCTTTTTTCCGGTGACGGTCAGCACCCTCAAAGGCCTGCGCAGTGTCGACCCGAACGCGCTGGCGCTGATGGCGTCGTATGCCGCCAGCCGCCGCCAGGTGTACGCCAAACTGCGCGTGCCGGCGGCCATGCCGTACATATTTCAAGCGTTGAAGATCGCAGCCACCGCGAGTGTCATCGGCGCCATTGTCGTCGAGCTGATGGGCGCCCAGCAGGGTATAGGGGTGACCATCCTGCGCACGCAGTACTACGGGCCCGCCAATGCCTACAAGTTGTGGGCGGCGATCGTGGTTGCCTCACTCCTGGGGGTCGTGTTCTTCCAGGGCGTGGCGATAACCGAACGAATCGTGTTGCGCTGGCAACCGGAGTTTCATCGGTGAGCACGCGGTGGAGGCCGCTGTTGGAGCCGACACTCCTGTTCGCATTTCTGCTCAGTCTCTGGCAAGCGGGTGCCCTGCACGCTGTGTTCAACCTTCGCGAGTTCCAGCTGCCGTATCCGGATCAGATCGCCCAGGCTGTTCTGGAGCGCCGCGAGGTGTTGTGGCGGGATGCGATCGAGTTCACTGGCCCGGAAGCCGCCGGTGGACTCGTACTCGGCGGCGGGGCGGGTTTCGTGTGCGCGGTGGTGCTCGCAAGCGTACCGTTCCTCCAGCGAGGCGTATTGCCCATCGCCGTCTCGCTGAATTCGATTCCGCTGATCGCCATCTCGCCGATCGCCGTCCTCTGGCTCGGGTTCGGGCAGCCATCGAAGATTGCGGTGGTGGCCCTGATGACGTTTGCGCCGATGGTCGTCAACACATTCAAAGGGCTGGATTCGATCGACCACGAGTCGCTCGAGTTGATGTCCAGCCTGGCTGCCGACCCGTGGCAGGTGTTCTGGAAGCTGCGCCTGCCGCACTCGCTGCCATACGTCTTCACGGCCCTGAAGGTCGGTACGACGCTCGCCATGATTGGCGCGTTGGTGGCCGAATTTTTCAATGCCCAGCGTGGACTGGGGGTCACGTTGTCGACCAATATCCAGGTAGCGAAGATGCCGCTGGCCTGGGCAGCGATTGTCGTCGCGGCCATTCTGGGGCTGATACTGTTCGGGTTCGTGGGCCTACTCGAACGAATGCTGATTCCGTGGCACGTCTCGTTTCGGAATGGGTACGAAGCAGAGTGAAGGGAGACTGACAACTGTGAAGTGTCTGCACCATTGGCAGCGCGCGCTGATTGGTCTGGTAGCCGGCCTGGCGTTGTCTGGAGCGGCATGCACGCCGAGCAGCCCGCCGGCGGCGACCCAGGCGCCCGCGGCGGCCGTCGTCAAGCCAACCACCCCGCCGGCGGCTGTGCCGGCCACCGCGGTGCCGGCCGGCGGCGCGGCTGCTGCAAAACCAACGGGGTCGCCTGACAAGGTCAAGCTGCAGCTCAAGTGGGTGCCCCAGGCCCAGTTCGCGGGCTACTTCGTGGCGCTCGAGAAGGGCTACTACAAAGACGAGAACCTGGACGTCACGATCGTGCCAGGCGGCCCAGACATCGTTTCGGAACAACAGGTCGCCAATGGGCAGGCCGACTTCGGGGTCGACTGGGTGGCCAGCTTTCTGGCCTTCCGAGATAAAGGCCTACCGCTCATCGACGTTGCCCAGATTTACCAATCCAGCGGATTGCTGCTGGTGTCCAAGAAGTCGGCCAACATCGCCAAGCCAGAGGACTTGAAGGGCAAGAACGTGGGGGTCTGGTACGGGGGCAACGAGTTCGAGTTTCTCGCCCTCATGGACAAGCTGAAGTTCGACCCTGATAAAGACCTGAACGTGATCAAGCAGGGCTTCACCATGGACCCGTTCCTGGCAGGTCAGATGGATGCCGCCAGCGCCATGACCTACAACGAGTATCAGATCGTGCTCGAGTCTGGCGTCAAGTCCGAGGATCTGAACGTCATCAACTACACGCACGAAGGCGTCGGGATGCTCGAGGACAACCTGTTCACCAGCGAAGACATTGCCAAGAACAAGAAGGACCTCGTTCAACGCTTCGTGCGTGCTTCGGTCAAGGGCTGGCAAGGTGCCGCCGACGACCAGAAGTTCGCCGTGGACGCGGTCATGAAGTATGCCGAAAAGGGCTCCACGACAGTCGACCATCAGACTCGCATGATGGCCGAAGTGGCCAAACTTATCCTCCCCTCGGGCATGACCAAAGACCAGCTCGGCATGATGGACGCCGGGCGCTTCAAGACCACAGCCGACATTGCCCTCAAGTTCCACGTGATCAACACCCCAGCCGACCCGGCCAAGAGCTACACGAACGAGTTCGTCAAGCCCGCCTGATTCGCTCGCCTGGCTGCGCTCGCTCCGCGCGAGCAGCCCAGCGGCGGGGGGGTGGCTCGCGCACATGCTCCGGGTGCCTAGCTGCAGTCCGGTGACCAGTGCCTGCCCGATGAGTCATCTCCTCCGCCGTGTCCGTCCCCGCTAGACTGAACGGCAACCACTATGAAGTTGGGCGTGTTCACCGTTCTGTTCGGCGATCGATCCCTCGAGGCAGCGCTGGACCGCATCGCGGCGGCCGGGCTCGACTGCGTCGAGATTGGAACCGGCAACTACCCCGGCCCAGCGCACTGTCGGCCAGAGGAGCTGCTGGCCGACGGCGCTGCGTTGAAGCAGTTCCAGCACGCCATCTCGTCGCGCGGGTTGGAGATCAGCGCGCTGTCCTGCCACGGCAACCCGCTCCACCCGCGGCCCGAGCTGGCCAGCGCCAGCCACCAGGTGTTCGAGCGCACGCTCAAACTGGCGCAGGCGCTGGGAGTGGGCCGGGTGAATCTCTTTAGCGGCTGCCCAGGTGATTCAGAGACGGCGCGTTTCCCGAACTGGGTCACCTGCGCCTGGCCCACCGAGTACGGCGAGTTACTGGAGTGGCAGTGGAGCCAGAAGGTTATTCCTTACTGGCGCGAGCAGGCCTCAGCCGCCCAGCAGCACGGTGTTCGCCTGGGCTTCGAGATGCATCCCGGCTTCGTCGTCTACAATCCAGGGACCTTGCTTCGGCTTCGGAATGCGTGTGGCGAGGCGATCGGCGCCAACCTGGATCCCAGCCACCTGTTCTGGCAGGGGATCGACATCGAAGCCGCCATCGCCGAGCTCGGGAAGGCCGGCGCGATCTTTCACACGCACGCCAAGGACACGGCCATCCACCCCCGCAACGCCGGTCTGAACGGCGTCCTCGACACTGTACCGCTGAGTGAGGTGGGACGTCGGTCGTGGATCTTCCGCACTGTCGGCTACGGACACGGGGAACTCGAGTGGCGGCGCATTCTGAGCGCGCTGCGATTGGCCGGGTATGACGACGTGCTGTCGATCGAACACGAGGACGCCCTGTTGTCGATCGACGAGGGGTTTTCCAAGGGCGTCGCATTCCTCAGAAGTGTGATGCCAAGTGAGCCAGCGCTCGCCAGCGCGTGGTGGACATGACCGACACTCCCCGCATCGGCGCCAGCGGGCGGCAGGCTGCCGTGGACCTGGGCGACTTGCCCCGGATTGGGGTGGGCATGCTGGGCTACGCGTTTATGGGCAAGGCTCATTCGCACGCGCTCAAGACGCTGCCGCACATGGTGTATCCACCGCCGGCGATGCCGGTCCTGGCGGCGATCGCCGGACGTGACGCCAGGGCAGTCCGCGCGGCAGCCGCCCGCTATGGCTACGAGCGGGCGTACACGGACTGGCACGACCTAATGGCCGACCCCGGCGTGCAGCTGTTCGACAATGGCGGCCCGAATGACGCGCATGCCGAACCCTCCATCGCGGCCGCCCGAGCCGGTAAGCATGTGCTGTGTGAGAAGCCACTCGGGCGTAGCCCAGCCGAGGCTAGAGCCATGCTGACCGCGGTGACCGAAGCCGGCGTCAAACATATGGTCGGCTTCAATTACCGCTTCGTACCGGCCGTGCGGTATGCGTACGAGCTGGTCCAGTCCGGTTCGCTCGGCACCATCCATCATTTCCGAGCTCGCTATCTCCAGGATTGGCTGGCCGACCCGAAGTCGCCGCACAGCTGGCGTCTGAGTCGGTCGTCGGCCGGCAGCGGCGCGCTCGGAGACCTCGGGGCGCACGTGATCGATCTGGCGCGATTCCTGGTCGGCGAACCGGCGTCGGTAAGTGGAACGCTCAAGACGTTCACGCTCGAACGGCCCGGCGGCAGCGTCGACGTGGACGACGCCTTTGCGGCGAACGTTGAGTTCGCCTCCGGCGCCATCGGTACGCTGGAAGCCTCGCGTGTCGCGCTTGGCCGCAAGAACCACATGGCCTTCGAGATCAACGGGTCCAAGGGCTCGCTGGCCTTCAACCTCGAACGGCTGAACGAGCTCCAGGTGCGTGCGGCGGATGGACCCGGTGGCTTCACGGATGTGCTGGTCACCGAGAGCCACCATCCGTTCATGAAGTACTGGTGGCCAACCGGACATATCATCGGTTGGGAGCACACCTTTGTCCACGAGATGGCCCACCTGTTCGAGGCGATCGTCGAGGACCGCGACGTGGCACCGTACGGAGCCACATTCGAAGACGGCTACCGCGCCGCGGTGGTGTGCGACGCGATTGCAACCTCGTCACGCAACCGCAAGCAGATCTGCATCAGCTACTAACTCGTGCCCAGGGAAAGACACCAGTGACGACGACGACACCAGCTACGGAGCGCAAAGCATCGAACAAGAACTATTCGACGGACGTTGTCGTCAGCCCGGCTCAGGCCGAATCGATCCGGCGCTCGCTGTACCGGACTGACGCCGCGGCGGTAGGCCGGATCTTGCCAGAGTTCACCGAACGCGTTTCAGGCGCGGATGCCGATTACTTCCGCGAGCATGGCTATCTCGCAATGAACGGTCTGTTGACGGCGGAAGAAGTTGAGGACTGTAAGGCAGCAATCAGCGACCTCGCCCACCGGCGCACAACCTGGGACAAGCGCGTCTGGGCTCAGGAAGAGCCGTACTTTGTCCAGGGCGGCGACGCCGCGGGCGTAGACGATCCGGAGCTCCGCCTGCGCAAGCTGGCGTTCTTTGTCCAGCTCGAGCCTCGCCTGGCCCACGTCGCCTACCATCCGCGCCTGGGCGCGATTGTGGATGCGCTGATCGGCTCTGGCTCGCGCATGATCCAGGACATGGCCTTGCTCAAACCGCCGTTCAGGGGCTCGGAGAAACCGTGGCATCAGGACGCGGCGTACTTTGATTGGACTCCGCTCGGGGGCGTGGTGGGCGCCTGGATCGCAGTCGACGAAGCCACAATCGACAATGGCTGCATGCAGGTCATGCCTGCCTCGCATCTGCTCGGTCCTGCACCACACTTCCACGTGCGCGACTGTCAGCTGGCCGATCAGCGGGTGCCGGTGGCACAGGCCGTGGCCATCCCGCTCCAACCGGGCGGCGTCCTGTTTTTCTCGGGCTTGCTGCATCACGGCACGCCGCCGAACATGACCGCTGTGCGGCGGCGAGCGCTCCAGTTTCACTACGCGGCAGCAGATTGCCAACACATGACCATCGAGCAGCACGGGGAACTATTCAGTGAGGGCGGCGCGTACGCCGGCTGCCGCGACTGGGACCTCGCCGCTGGCGTGTCGCGGGCCGTGCTCACGCCCTGAAGCCGCCACTGGCGCTGAGTACGTCCAAGGCGACCTAAGATAGCCCGAGATGCGCATCACTGATCTCAAGTGCGCCGTGATCGGCGACACGCCCGTCGTACGTATCGTCTCCGACACCGGCCTCAGCGGATTCGCCGCGGCCGAGTCGTACAAGCCGTATCTGAAGCCGCACGTCCTGTACTACAAACCGTTCATCCTGGATGAGGACCCGACCCAGGTCGAGCGGGTCATGCTCAACATTCGACACCGCGGCTCGTTCAAGCCGTGGGGCAGCAGCGTCAGCATCATCGAGATGGCGCTCTGGGACCTGGCCGGCAAGGCCGCCGGGCTGCAAGTTCACCGCCTGCTGGGTGGCAAGATCCGCGACCGTGTGCGCGTCTACAACGGCGCCGTGCGCTTTCCGATGAACGGTTACTCGCCTCAGGACTACGCCGAAAACATGGCTCGGATGCGGGCTTCTCCGGAACGCTTCACGCTGATCAAGCAGGGCGTGGGCTTCCACAGTCCGATGGCTCGCGAGGTGCCCGACTTCTACTATGGCACCCCCAGTCCGACTGCGCGACACGGCAATCGTGAGCGGGGCCTGCTGACCGAAAAGGGACTCAAGCACGTCATCGCGTGTGTCGAAGCGATGAAAGGCGTACTCGGTGACGAGGTCGGTCTGGCTCTGGATTGTGGTCCGGGCTGGACGGTCCCGGATGCAATTCGGCTGGCTCGGGCTCTCGAACCGCTCAACATCGCCTGGCTCGAGGATCTGATCACCGGCGACTACGTGCCGTATGTGGACGCCGACGTCTACCGCGATGTCACCCAGAGCACGTCGACGCCGATCCACACCGGCGAACAGATCTATTTACGCCAGAACTTCAAGCCGTTGATCGAAAGCCATGCCGTGAATGTCGTTGGACCGGATCCAGCAGATGTGGGCGGCATTGCCGAGCTGAAGTGGATAGCCGAGTACGCCGACCTGCACGGGATCCTGATCGCCCCGCACGGGACGGGGGACGGGGTTTTCGGGCTGGCGGCGCTGGTGCAAGTGTGTGCCACGCTGCCAAACAACTTCATCGCCTTCGAGTACCCGATCGGGCAGCCGGCCTGGTGGTACGACATTGTCGATGGCCTGCCGGATCCGATCGTCAAGGACGGCTTCGTCGACGTCGACGCCTGGACTCGGCCTGGCATGGGCATCGACTTCAAGGTCGAGGCCGCTCAGGCGCACTTGCGGGAGGAAGACCGGGATTTCTTCGCCTGAGTCGGATGCGTACAGCCCACGATTGAGGCCAGTCGTGGCAAAAGCAGGACTTTGACGCACTCATAACGCGATAATGGTGGTGTGGGTGGGGTGCCGATCGCGGCAGCTGAGTCCAGGTTCCGCAAGTTGCTCGGTAAGTGCAGGCGTGGTCTTTGCTAGTCAGCCCTGGCGCCCGTCTAGCGGCCCTCGAGTCGCTGTACGAAAGTTATTGCCACGAGGCCGTGCGCCTGGCATACCGCCTGCTGGGGGACCGCGAAGCCGCCGAGGACGTTGTCCAGGACGCGTTTCTTTCCGTGTGGCGCTCGGGCGCCAGCTACGACGCGCTGCGAGGCAGCGAACGCACCTGGGTCCTGGCCGTAGTGCGCCACAGAGTGACCGACCACTGGCGAGCCGCGCACCGTCGCCCATTACCATCACTCCAAGACGACGCTGAGGGCTTACCTCGTAACGACGATCCGGCTGCGGACGTCGTCCAGAGGCTGGATCGACAAGACGTTCTCGTGGCGCTGGAAACACTCCCAGCCGCCCAGCGGCTGGTGCTAGAGCTGGCCTACTTTGGTGAGTTATCGCATACGGAAGTCGCTACGCAGCTTGGCTTACCGGTTGGCACCGTCAAAGGGCGCATCCGCCTGGCGCTCGACCGTTTGCGGCTAGCTATGCAACACCTCAGCTCGGCAGACTGACGGTCCGCCAGGCTCGGTAGTCGCCGACACACACCCCTGGAGCCACGCGAGGGGGGATGGCTCCAGAGGTATGCGCATGAGTGCGGGAACGGCGAGTTAGCCGTCGTGTTGGTGGGAGTAGCCTTCGTATGGCGTCCCCACGTACGGGAACGTGTTCAGGAACGGCGCGTTTTGCGAAGGTCCAACGCCATCGGTGACTTTGCTGGCCGCTCCGTCGGCGGTGTAACCCTTGTTGACCAGGGGGTAAGTGAGTCCAGCAATGGCCTGGATCTCGATGGTCGTCACGTCGTCCATCAAGCGCCGACCATTCGGGAACCCAGCCGCGTCTCCGCCCACCAATCCAAAGGCGTTAGGCGACGCGGTCGGCGGCACGGCCATGTTCAACCGCAGCAGGTCCGCCTGGACCGATCCGGTCGAGTTCTGGAATCCAGGCACGACTCCCTCCGGGATACCCGTCAGAAGAATAGCCACCAGATCCGCGCGGTCACCCGTCAAGGCAGCCAGGTTCGGGAACACGTTCGGGTACAGCACCGGCAAGAGTTTGGCCAGGCCGGGCTGCGTATAAAACTGCACGAACTGATTGTCCCCGCTTGGCGGCGCCTGGTTCCACAGGTCCTTCATCCCGAGCGGGATGAGCACCTCGTTGACCAGCGGGTTACCCAACCGGGACACCTGGACCCAGGGCCCCTGGTTGTTCGGGGCAGAACCTGGACTGAGCACTCGTGAAGCTTGCCGCTTGGCCGTAGCCCACACACCAATAATCGCGCTGTCATCCATGATGCCGGTTGGCGCCTTGCCACTCAACGACAGCATGGTCATCGGCACCTGAAGCGCAATCGTGTGGACGTTGTAGCCCTTCAGATCGTTGACTCCACTGCCAGCAGGGGTGGGGATGAGATGCAGACTCTGGAACGGCCGCAGATCGCCCAGGTCAAAGATTGCACCGAGGTCCACAAAGAAGGGGTCAGCACGCTGCCCCGCGAACACTGTTTCGCCAGTGGGCAGTGTGGTCACCGCCGCGGCGGCCAGGGCTTCGTACTTGGGCGTCGAGCGCGGGCCGATGCGACACGGCGGAGTCGGGACACCCGACGCCAGCGTCATTCTCTGCCCGGCCTGGACTTTCGTTACCGAATAGCTCTGCCGAACGTTCCAATTCGGATCCGTGAGCGACGAGATAGGACCGGTGTTGTAGAGGAAGGTGTTCGGGTTCTGGAAACTGGTCGTGAAACGGAATTCGTAGACGATCTCGCCATTGCCAGGACCGTTGTTGGCAATCCGCAGCTCGTACACGACATCGTCGCCAAACCGGAAGAAGTTTGGTCCGCCAGCAGGTTCCTCCATCGGAATATAGTTCGCGATGATGGTGACCGTGTTGGGCTTGTCAGGACTTACAAACGCGTACAGATCCGTATTGTCGGCTACCGGATCCTTGGATGTTTCAGGTGCTTCGCGGTGTGAAGACATTCATGCGCTCCATGTCATCTTTCTTGGGGGGCGAAACTCGCCCGGTGGCTCGCCCCGAGTTCTAAGCAGCGAGCAAAGCTTGCAGGCTCTTGACTAGAGCTGGATCACTCAAGCGGATCTCTCGCTCGCCTGCGAAGATCACGCCCTGCCCAGAGGTCGGATCTGCCATGTACCCCCCCACGAGAC